>NZ_JASBOH010000010.1:0-110129 GCF_039907205.1 Corynebacterium sp. c25Ua_47
GGGTACCCTCACACTGATTGAAACCTACGTGTCGAAGGTCAAGAAGACCCTGGATGCATGGAACCTCAGAGCAAAACTCGCCGCTACTCCCGCACACCGCATCCCCACCGTTGCTACCGCACGGCTTAAAGAACTCAAGCGTAAAAGAACCGCCAAACCAGGTGTGCGCATCACCTACCGGGAACAAGGCCCTAACACCCTCTCGATTACCGATGACGCCACCACGATTGCCAACATGCGCGCAGTCCTAGAATCCACCAACACCGACCTGCTTCAAGCCGCCAACGACGTCTTCTTCAACAAAGCCACCGGCACCAAGCCTGCGGTGCGCACCCAAGTCATCGTCACACTGAACGAGTTGGACCAAATCATCAACGGTGACGGGGACGAGATCGAACTCAACCTCACCAACGGTGCGCGCATGACAGGGGCAGAATTCCTCACCCACAAGTTTGCCGAAATCGGGTATGCCACCATCGTCCACCCTGTCGAAGGCCCCATCAATACTTGGCGGCTCGAGCGCGGGGCAAACTTCAAGCAACGCCTTACCCTGCACGCTGAATTCCACACGTGTTCTAGACCAGGGTGCAATAAGCCAGCTGATTACTGCCAAGTGCACCATCTCATCCCTTGGCAGGCTGGTGGCTTTACCAACATCAAGAACTTGACCTTTCTGTGCGCCTACCACAACGGCATTAACGACGATGACCCTTTAAGGCCTACTGGGCGCGGCTACATGTACCGGCTCAACACCGGCGTCAGCTTCATCCCACCCTGGGGTACCCCGATAACCGCGATGCCGGAATACCAAGAAGCAGTCGCCAGACTCGCCGCCGAGCAAACAGGACGACCACCAGACCCGCCACCCGACAGCAGCTAACACCCCGCCACCAAACACAGAGAGGACACCACCAACCACCTCATCGCTCCTTATAACGGTTCGAACCCGTCAGTCGAAGCCACGCTGACGGGGATACCGGCGATCCCTAACCACGATTCACGCGCTTCCCGCCGGGAGTTAAGCCCTTAAAGAACGAAACCCGCCAACCGGAAAATGGTTGACGGGTTTGCTGTCGTGCTCTGATGCAGCTTGAGCAGGCCGAGCCTTGCGGCGGCTGACCGCGTTGGGGCGAAGGCCAGAGGTGGTTAGTCGAGTGCCGGCGTGGGGTCCTTGCCGATGACTACCTCCACCGTGACCGCATCAGGGCGCAGGGTCTCCTCCAGCTGAGCGGCTACGATGCCGCCCTCTGCTTTGACGGTTCGCGTAATACGCAAGACCGGTTGGTTGCGTCCAACGCCCAGGGCTTTCTGCTCCTCCGTGCGCGCGGTCGCGGCCACGAGGGAATCACGCTTAAACACGGGTGCCAGGTCAAGCTCCGTCAATAGTTCAGTCAGCGGCTTCTGCATTTCCTCTTCCGTGAGGTGCGGTGCCAAGGCCTGCGGGATAAGAAGCGTGGAGACCATGATGGGCGATCCTTCAGTCATCTGCACCGTACGGCACTCCCACACGGCATCACCCTCCTCAATCCCAAAGGTGGAGGCGAGGTGCCCGGGTGTTTCAATCAACGCCAACGACAGCACCCGCACCTCAACCTCAAGGCCATGCTCACGCAGCTGGTCGAGGGCGCTGCGCCCGCTCGTCAGGCTCAACGTCGGCGGGGTGGCACGCACGAAGGTGCCACCGGTGCGGCCACGCTTGCGGTCAATGAGACCTTCGATCTGGACGATATCCAGCGCGTGGCGCACCGTCATGCGCGCCACCTTGTATTCCTGGACTAATTCCCGCTCCGTGGGAAAACGGTCACCCGGCTTCAGTTCGCCGGACTCAATTTTGCTCCGCAGCGAATCCGCGATCACCAAATAGGCGGGGCGGCGACGTTGAGAGGTGGACACGCCTCATCACTGTACCGTGCGCTGCGTTTTTCGCATCTTGAGAGAAAACGCGGCTCCTACTTGCGCTGATTCAACTCAATGCGCGGGCGTACGCGGATCTCGGTGAGCTGCGTGGTAGGGCCGGCATCAACGGTGGCGCGGATAGCCTTCGCTACCTCGACTGGGGCGATGACATGCTCCGGGTTGTAGTCCTGCAGGCCCTGCAGCATCGGGGTATCCGTCGGGCCCGGCGCGACGGTAGACACGCGGATGCCGAGCTCGCCGAGGCGGAGGCCGTCGGCAAGCGCGTACAAAGCGTGCTTCGTGGCGGCGTAAATGACGTTGTCACCATATGAGTGGATGCCGGCACCGGAGTTGATGAAGACCGCAAGACCCTCGGCCGCACGCAGCGCGGGCAGAAGCAGGCGGGTCAGCTCGGCTGGTACGTGCACGTTGAGGTCCATCTGCGCACGCCAATCCTCAGGCCTAGCGCTTTCCACCGAGCGCTTATCCGCCCGGGCCGCCGCGTGCACGAGCACATCCACGCGCTCCAGTTCAGAAAGCTCGGTGGGAAGCGCTGAGCCGTCGAGAAGCGACAGCAAGTCGATTTCCACCGGCACGATGTTCTCCGCCTCCGGCAGCTCCCCGGCGCGCCGCCCCAGGGCATACACGCGGTGGTCCCGGGCAAGGTCCTTGATGATCTCCGCGCCCATTCCACCCGTCGCACCAGTTACAACGGCAGTCTTCACCATGGTTGTTCCTCCTTCTCGTTAGCGGAAACGCTTCGGCACATCCGGCTCCCCCAGCGTCAGCATCAGGCGGTTGGCCCAGTTGAAGAACGCGGAGGAATTGATGACGTCGATGATTGCCAGCGTATCGAATCCCACGGCCTCGAGGCGCTCAACGTGGGAGGCGTCGAAGGCAAAGGGAGACTCGGTCAGGGCCAGAGCGGCATCGCGGATGGCGGACCACTGCGCCGAGTCCAGGTCAGCATCTACGCCTTCCTCGAGCAGGCGGTCAACAGCTGCCGCGTCGCCGCCCTCTTCCTTCGCGCGCTGCTGGTGCACCGACGCGCAGTACTCACAGCCGTTGAGGCGTGAGACCACCGTGGCAGCCAGCTCACGCTCGGCGCGGCCGAGACCGCCGTCGGTGTTGTAGAAGATGTCCAGGTCCGTGAGCGTGCGCGCCTTGAGCGCTGCCGGGTCGCGGGCGAGCAGGCGGAAGTACTCCATGTCGATGCGCTCGGGCTTAATCAGCGCATCGCGCTGTGCGTCCGTGAACTCCTCCTTCGGCTGCGGCGGCACCCAGGGCTTCCAGCCCAGCGAGTGCGCCACAAAGCCCTGCGGCTTGGCGACGTCCGGCACCAACGTCCCCTCCCCCGGTACCCACTCCGGGGTCTGGGTGGGACGCGGCACCTCAGTCACGGGCGCGGGCTGTGCAGTACCGGCAAGCACGGAGAGGCCGTGCACCACGCGCAGCTGGAAGGACAGGAAGCTGACCAGCTGCGCCAGCGTCACGATGTCGTCGTTAGACCAGCCGGCCGCCTGCAGGTGACCAATCGCGGCCGGGGAGGCGTCCTTGGGGTGGAAGACCAGCAGGTGGGCGAAGTCAAGGGCGGCGGCGAGGCGCGGTGAGCCCTCGAAAAGCGTGAAGCCGCCATCGATGTACGGGCCGCTGGTGATGCCGCGCTCTACAGCGCGGGCTATCTCGGCGGCGAGCTCCTCCGATTCCTCCGCCAGCAGGTCAGAATAAAAGGCGACGGCAGGAGCCGCCTGATACACGCCCGCAACAAACGTCGCGATAGCGTAGCGCTCCGCATAGCTAAACGTGCCGGGCGCTGAAGGCTCGAGGAGCGCGGCGAAGGAGGCTTGTGCGTTCTCCTTTGCTTCGGGCCGGCGCTCGCGCAGCTGAGCCACGTCTCCCTCAACACCCGCCAACAGGTTTATGATGTCTGCCATGAATTAATCCTTTCGTTTTCGCCCAGGCTACAGGCCCAGGTTGAGGTCGCCGGCGCGGTAGCGCGAGCCGGGGATGGCCTCGATGAGCTTCCGGGTAAACGGTGACTGCGGGTTGCTGAAGACCTCTGCCGTAGGCCCGCACTCCACCTGCTGGCCCTTCGAGAGCACCGATACGGTATCGGAGATTTGGTTGACCACCGCGAGGTCGTGCGAGATGAAAATGTAGGTCAGACCGAGCTCCTCCTGCAGCCGGGCCAGCAGCCGCAGAATCTGGGCCTGCACGGTGACGTCGAGGGCGGAGACTGCCTCGTCGAGGATGACCAGCTCCGGCTCTACAATCATGGCGCGGGCAATCGCCACGCGCTGGCGCTGACCGCCGGAGAGCTCGCGCGGACGGCGGTCGTAGTAGTCCGGGTTCAGCGCCACCAGGTCCAAGAACTCCTTGGCCTTTTCCTTGGCCGCGCTTGCACGCTCCCCCTTCAAATTCCGCAGCGGCTCCGCCACCGTCTGGCCAATCGTCTGCTTGGGGTCCAGGGAGCCATAGGGGTTCTGGTAGACCAGCTGGATGTTGTTGCGCTCTTCGCGCAAGGCCTTACCGCGCAGACCCACGATGTCGCGCCCGCCGACGGTGATGTTGCCCGATGTCGGGGTGTTGAACATGGCGATGCTGCGCCCCGTCGTGGTCTTGCCGGAGCCGGATTCGCCCACGATGGCGTGGGTCGAGCCCTTGGCCACGGTGAAGGAGATGTCATCGACCGCGGTGAAGTCGCCGAAACGCTGGGTCAGGCCCTCGACGCGCACTAGGGGCTCGACCGCCGCGCGGTCAGTGATTGCGTTGGCCTTAGCTGCGGCGCCGGCGTCGGCGACGGTGAGGGAGGGGGCGTCGGCAAGCAGGCGTTTGGTGTAGTCGTGGCGCGGGTTCGTCAGCACCGTGGCGGCTAGGCCCTCCTCGCGCAGCTGGCCGGACTCCATGACCACGACGCGGTCGGCGCGGTCACCGGCCACGGCGAGGTCGTGGGTAATGAAGAGGATGCCCATGCCGAGCTCCGCGCGCATGTCATCGAGGAGGTCGAGGATGATCTTCTGCACGGTGACATCGAGCGCGGAGGTCGGCTCGTCGGCGATGATGAGGTCGGGCTCCAGCGCCACAGCGGCGGCGATGAGCACGCGTTGCTTCATGCCGCCGGACAGCTCGTGCGGGTACTGGTGATAGCGGCGCGCAGGGTCATCGATGCCGACGCGCTCCAGCAACTCCAACGCCTTTGCCTTGCGCTCGGCCGCAGTACCAACCTTGTGGATGCGCAGCCCCTCCTCCACCGAGGCGCCGATGGTCTGGACTGGGTTGAGGGAGTTGTTCGGGTTCTGCGGGATCAGCCCGATGCGTCGCCCACGCAGCTCACGCCACTCGCGGCGACGCAGCGAAGTGATATCGCGGCCATCGAAGGTGATGGTTCCGGCATCGATGGTGGCATTCGAGGGCAGCAAGCCGATGGCTGCCATGGCGGAGGTGGTCTTACCGGAGCCGGACTCGCCCACGATGGCGGTCATCTGCCCCGGATGCACCTCGAGGTTGACGCCTTGCACGGCGGAAACGTCACCACCTGCGGTCGAATAGGACACGTTCAGATCCCGCACGCTGAGCAGGGGCTGCGCTGCATTTTTTATAACAGTCATGTTAGGCCTCCACGGGGAAGTTCTGGGACAGGCGGTTGGCGGACATCACCACGGCGACCAGCGCAATGCCGGGCAGGATGATGAGCCACCAGGCGGTGGCCATGAAGTCGCGGCCCTCGGCGATAATGAGGCCCCATTCCGGAGTGGGTGGCGGGGCGCCGTAGCCCAGGAAGCCGAGGATGGACAGCTGCAGGATCGCGGTGCCGAACTGCAGGGTAGCCAGGGCGATAACCGGAGTGAGTGAATTGGGAAGGATGTGGCGGAAGAGCACGGTGGCGTGGGTGGCGCCAGCGCCGTATGCGGCCTCGATGTAGTCCGAGCTGGCCACGGTGATCACCTGGGAGCGAGCTAGGCGCGCGAAGGTCGCGACCGAGGTCGCGCCGACGGCCACCGCCGCTTGCACGGAGCCGAAGCCCAGCACGATGATGATCGACAGCGACAGCAGGATGCCGGGGATGGACAGCAGCACGTCGACGACGCGCATGAGCACGCTATCCACCGCTCCTCGCAGGGAGCCGGCGAGAAGACCGATCAGCGTCCCGACGACGAGGCCGACAGCCACGGCGATCAGCGCGCCGAGGAGCGACTGGCGAGCACCGTAGACGATGCGCGCGTAGAGATCTCGGCCCACCGCGTCCGTTCCCATGAGGTGGCCGGACTCCCCCGGCGCCAACAGGGCTACGTCGGTGCCCGCGTACGGGTCAGCCGAGGTAAACAGGCTCGGGAACAGGGCGGCCAAGAACGCCACCGCGAGGACGATAATGGCGATGACGGAACCCGGCGCGAGCCATGGGTTGGCCTGCCCCGCGGGAGCGCGGCGCGAGGTTCGCAGGGGTTTGGTGAACGTCACACTCATGAGCGCACCGTCCTTTCTTCAGTGGCGGCAGCGCGGCGTTTCGGGGAACCGGCGCGCAGGCGGGGATCCAGTACCGGGTAGAGCAGATCCACGACGAGGTTGATGATGATGTAGGAAGTTGCGGCGATGAGAACCACCGCCAGCAGCACCGGGGTATCGCGGTTAGCCACCGCTTGGGCCACCATGTAGCCCAAGCCGGTACGGCCGAAGACGGTTTCGGTCACCACGGCACCGCCGACGAGCTCACCAAAGAGCAGGCCCGCCATGGTCAAGGTAGGCAGCAGCGAATTACGCAGGACGGTGCGCCAGAAGATCCAGGACTCCGAGGCACCACGAGAGCGCACCGCCTGGACGAAGGGCCGCGACTGCGTCTCATCAATGGAGCGAATCAGAACCTGGATGAGCGGTGCGGCCATGGGCACGGACAGCGTCAAGGTCGGCAGGATGAGGCCTTCGACAGACCCAGGTTCGATAACGCGCACCCAGCCCAGCTGGAAGGAAAAGAACTGGATGAGCAGGATCGCGATCCAGAAGCCGGGCAGCGAGACCATGAAGGAAGGCAGACCCCGGAAGAAGGAGCCGATGGCGCCGAGACCGGGCAGCGTGGCAAGGAAGGCGACGAATACGGCCACGATGAGTGCCAAGCCGATGGCGCTGATGGCCAGGATGAGGGTGTGGGGAAGGGCGTCGGCAAGCAGCGTAGCCACCGGGGCGCCGGACTGCGTGGAGTTACCAAAGTGCCCGGTGAGGAAGCCGCCCAGGGAGGTGAAGTACTGCACTACAAGCGGCTTGTCGACGCCCATCTCCTCCCGAATAGCCTCAATCTCCGCCTGGGATAGGCCCAGGGCGGGATCGCCGAATCGCGACTGCACGGCATCCGACGGCAACGCCGAGAGAAGCAGGAAGGCCACGGTGTAGGTAATGAGCAGCACGAGGAGGGCCTGTCCGATGCGGCTCAGAATCTGGCGGGTTGTCATTTATTTCTCCTCCTCATTCGATGCTGCGCGCTGCGGCGCGGCGTCGATGCTGACCTCGTAGAACCACGGGCGCGCTACCGATTCCGGGCTAAAGCCAGTGATGCCCGGTCGCACGGCGTAGACCACAGGTTCCTCGAAGAGCGGAAGCACGTAGGCCTGCTCAGTGAGGTAGTCCTGGACCTCTTCCGTGGCCTTGATGCGGCCTTCTTTGTCGGGGGTGTCGAGGACGGCGTCGAGAAGCTCCTGCAGGTGTTCGTCGATGGGATTGCCCTCTGCGTCCTGGTTGAGGAAGGCATCGCGGTTGTTGATGCCGTAGAGCGAGGTGATGACGTCGTAGTCGGCGCGGCCCACCATCGAGTGGTAGATCTGCACCTTGTTGATGTCCTTGGCATCGGCGTTCTGGGTGGCCTGGTCGCCGGCGTTGACCTGGATGCCAATGCCCAGGGCGCGCAGCTGGTCCTGGACCATGGTCATGACTTCCTTGGAGCGCGGCTGTGGCAAGGCGGTGTTGGTGCGCAGGACGAGTCGCTGGCCGTCCTTGACGCGGATGCCGTCGGGGCCGGGCTCCCAGCCGGCCTCGTCGAGGAGGCGCTTGGATTCCTCGGGGTCGAAGGTGTAGGCGGCGGACTGGTCCTTGTAAGCCAGGCCGGTCTCCGCCACGGAGGAGGTGGCCAGCGGGTAAGACCCGGAGAAGAGCACACGGAGGATTTCCTCGCGGTCCACGCCGTGGATGATGGCCTCGCGCACGCGCTTATCTTGCAGCAGCGGGTGGTCGAAACGGAAGGCGAATTGGTTGTTCATGGAGTTGGTACCGCGCGAGACGATGTCAACGCCTTGTTCTTTCAGCAGCGACTCCTGCGGGGCGGAGATCTGGCGGGCGATATCGGCCTGACCGGAGAGAATAGCGCCGGTGCGCACGGATTCCTCGGCGGCGAGGATGTAGTGGACGCCGTCGATCTCCGCGCGCCCCTGGTGCTTGACCGCTGGCGGGGCCCAGTCGTAGTCCTCGCGGGTCTTGAGCTTGAGGTCAGTGCCGATTTCTTCCGATTCCACCACGAAGGGCCCAGAGCCGATGACGTTGATCGCGTTGCCGGGGCCGAAGCCCTCGTTGTCCAAAGCCAGGGTGGAATCGGAGAGCAGCCCGGCGTTGTAGGCGGAGGTGGCCTGGAGGAAACCCGGAGAAGGCTGGGTGAAGTAGAACTTCACGGTGTCCTCGTCCACGACCTCGCCGTGGTCATAGTTGGCGATCTGCTCGGAGCTGGTCAGCGTGCGGGACTTGTCGCCACGACCGAAAAGATCGAAGTTGGCCACGACGTTCTCGGCGGTGAGCGGGGAGCCATCGGAGTAAGTGACGTCGGTGCGAATGTTAAACGTGTATTCCGTGGCATCCTCGTTGACCTCGGGCATCTCCGTGGCGATCCACGGCGAGAGCTCGAGGGTTTCGGGGTCTTGGTAGAGGAGGCGGTCGGTCAGCTGGTTGACCACGCCGCCGTTGGGATAAAAGCCCGCGGCTGGCGGATAGAGCGTGCGGAAGAATTGCGGCTCGAGGTAGGTAAGGACGTTGTCCTCACCGTCCGGCCGGTCCGCAGCAGAGCAGCCCGCTAGGGCCAGGGCTGCTGCCAAGGTGGCGGCGAGTGCGCGTAAGGTTTTCACGGTATTGCTTTCAGAAAGTAGATAGTCGGTGTGCAGTGCGTCTCTGGATTTAACACAACGCATACTGAGCGGTATTATTCCACTAGACAGCACAGTCTAAAAGTTTGAGGTTGATTTATATGCCCGCCATCGCCATCGTCGGGGCCGGCCCGCGTGGTATCTCGCTGGTCGAGCGCCTTGCAGCCCACCTGCGCGCGACCCCCCTTCATTCACCCCTGCGGCTCCACATCATCGACGATGCCCCGCTGGGCGCTGGCCGCATTTGGGATACCGAGCAGACCCGCACGCTGTGCATGAACACCTTGGCCGGCGCGGTCACGTTGTTTACCGAGCCCGGCTCCACGACCACCGCGCCGGTACTTGAAGGCCCCATCCTCTATGAGTGGATCCAGCTTCTGCGCGGCGAGCGCCCCTCCATCTCCCCCGCCAAGCTGGAGCTCTACGATTCCCACCCGCCGCGCGAGGGGCTTGCTGCCTCTTTTGCCGAAGAACTCGCGCAGACCCGCCCGGAATCCAACCCCTCCCGCGCGCTCTACGGCGCCTACCTGGAGTGGGTCTTCGAGGTGGCGCTGGCTCAGCTGCCGGAGAGCGTAGACGTCGTCCAGCACCGCGCCCGCGCACTGTCCGTGGAGGAGCACGGTGAGCAGGACGCCATCGAGCTTTCCGACGGCACCACCGTCACCGCCGACGCCACCGTCCTGGCCTATGGCTGGCAGGTGCCTGCGTTGAACGAATCCGAGCGCGCACTGGCGGAGGCTGCGGATTCCGGCCTGCACTGGGTGCGCCCGGATAACCCCGTGGAGCAGCCGGTATCTGAGGTCCCTGCGGGCGAGAAGGTCCTGGTCCGCGGCCTGGGCATGGGCTTCTTCGATGTCATGGCGCTGCTCACCATCGACCGTGGCGGCGAATTTGTGGAGGATCCCTCCACCCGCTCCGGCCTGCGCTACGAGCCGAACGGCGAGGAACCGCACTTCATCGTCTCCTCCGGCCGCGGCTACCCCTATATCCCGAAGTCGGAGTACCACGCGCTGCCACCGCAGGCCGCGCTGACCCGCTTCCGCGCCGCGGTCGCCGCGCTCGATCCGGAGGCGGAGCTGGACTTCGGCACGCAGCTGCTGCCGCACATCCTGCGCGATGCCTACGCCGAGTACTACGAGAACCAAGCGCGGGTGGCACCGGATGCTCTGCAGCGCCCGCTCGAGGATATCCTCACCACGATCGATTCCACGGAGCTCACCGCCCCGGATCTTCGGGGCATGGCGGACCAGCTGCGCGTCGCGCTCGACGGCGCATCGACTGAGCCGCTCGACCTAGCGCACTGGGCGCACCCGCTGGCGGATTTCAACGGCACGGAGCTGACCGAGTACATCGCCGAGGGCCTCGCCCACGATATCCGGGAGGCCGTCGCCGCCGCCGACTCCCCGCTCAAGTCCGCGCTGTGGGCCATCTCGGCCGCGCGCAAGCCCTCCTCCATCGCCGGCTCGGAAGGCCGGATGACGTGGGAGTCCCGCACCAGCACCTACAAGGAGTTCATGGCCTTCGGGCAGATGGTGGGCTCCGGCCCGCCGCTCTTCCGCACCCGTCAGCTGCTCGCGCTTGTCGACGCCGGCCTCGTCACCTTCCTAGGCCAGCGCCCCCAGCTGGAGATCGGCGAGAAGTTCACGCTGCGCACCGCGCACGGCGAGTCTTCCTCCACCTGGCTGATCGACGCCTGGATGCACTCCCCCGACGTCCGCCGCGCCGGCGATCCACTCGCGGTGTCCCTCAACGGGCGCGTGCGTGCGTTCGTCGACCACGGCCAGGCCACCGGTTCGCCGGAGACGACATGGAACCGCCGCGTGGTCAACCCGGGCGGCGCCGAAGACCCGCGTCTGCATATCGTCGGTATCCCCACCTATTCGCAGTGGCCGGATACCACCATCTCCCCCATGCCGGGCACGGATCCGCTCATGCTGCAGGAGACCGACCGCACGGCCGGCTCGCTGCTCACTTCCCTCTAATCACGCGGCGGTTTAATCCAGGGCGTCGAGGGCCTGCTCCAAGTCCGCGAGCAGGTCATCGATGGACTCGATGCCCACAGAGATGCGCACGAGGTCTGCCGGCGGCACGAGCTCGGAGCCCTCCGCGGAGATGTGCGTCATGTTCTGTGGGTGCTCGATGAGGGACTCCACGCCACCGAGGGACTCAGCCAGCGAGATGAGCTTGGTATTGAGACAAATCTGGCGGGCGTGCTCCTCGCTGTGGAAGCGCACGGACATCATGCCGCCGAAGCCGCGCATCTGCTTCTTAGCCAGCTCGTGGCCCGGGTGCGAGGGCAGGCCCGGGTAGAGCACCTGCTTGACCTCCGGACGGGATTCCAAGAACTCAGCCACGGCCTGCGCATTGGAACAGTGGCGATCCATGCGCACCTCTAAGGTCTTGATACCGCGGGCGGTGAGGTAGGCGTCGAAAGGCGAGGACACCGCACCGACATTGCCTTGGAAGTACAGCAGTCGCTCGTCCATCTCCGCGGAGTTGGTCACGACCGCGCCGCCCAGCACATCCGAGTGGCCGCCCAGGTACTTTGTAGTGGAGTGCAGCACGTGATCCGCGCCCAGCTCCAAAGGGTTCTGCAGGTAGGGCGTGGCGAAGGTGTTGTCGACGACGATCTGGGCGTCGCCAGCCGCCTTGACTGCCTTAGTGACCGCAGCGATATCCGTGATTGTTGTCGCCGGGTTGGTCGGGGTCTCCAGCCAAATCAGCTTGGTGTTCTCCTGCAGCGCCGCCTCTACCGCCGCGGTATCGGCGGTGTTGACGATGGACAGCTCGATGCCCCACTGGCCATAGTCGTGGTGCAGCAAGCGATACATGCCGCCATAGGCATCGTTGCCCAGAATCACGTGGTCACCCGGGCGCACGAGGATGCGGATGAGGGTATCGACTGCCGCCATGCCCGTGGCAAAACAGCGGGCGTAGTCAGCGTTCTCTAGCGCCGCGAGGGTCTTCTCGAGGGAGTGAACGGTGGGGTTGGCCACGCGGCCATACTCGTAGCCGCCGCGCAGCTGCGCGAGGCCATCCTGCTGGAACGTGGTGGAAGCGTAGATCGGTACGTTGATGGATCCCATGTGGGGATCCGGCTGGTAACCGGCATGGATGGAACGAGAGGAAAAGCCAAGAGTGCGGTTGTCAGTCATGAGGCACAAGTCTAGACCAAGCTGTTCAGTCGGGAGAAAGACGAGCTTTTTATATTCAGTTCTCTTCCCTACCATCGGTAAGCGTCAGTCGTGAGCGATAGCAGAAAGGACACACGTGACCAGACCAACCGCATACCTAAGCGCTTCCTCCGAGCCAACCGACGGGGCTGTCGACGCGGTCACCCGCTGGTGGCAAACAGAAAACATGCAGTCCTGGCTCATCGACAAACCCATCGGCATCGCGCTCATCCTCATCGTCGCCATCATCGGCAGCTGGCTGCTGCGCCGACTCATCACCAAGCTGGCTGATAACAGCATCAAGAAGGGCAAGCTCAGCTCGCCGCTCTCCCCGCGCAAAGCGCACAGAACAACCGACAAGGTCCTCGAGCAAACACAGGAGGCTCGGCGCACCTCCCGCATCCAGACGCTCGCCGGGGTGGGCCGCTCCGCGGTCTCCATCTTCGTCTGGGTCTGGGCCGTGCTCGCCATCCTGGACAAGCTCGGCGTCAACGTCGCCCCGCTCGTGGCCTCTGCCGGTGTGGTTGGTGTCGCCCTTGGTTTCGGCGCGCAGGCGTTGGTCAAGGACTTCCTCTCCGGCATCTTCATGCTCATGGAGGACCAGTACGGCATCGGTGACACCATCGACCTCGGCAACGGGGTTTTCGGTGATGTCGAGTCCATCTCCCTGCGCATTACCACCGTCCGCGATATCGACGGCGCGCTGTGGTACGTACGCAACGGCGAAATCCTGCAGGTGGCCAACCATTCCGACCGCTACTCCGTGGCCCGCGTCCAGGTCCCGATTGCGCTGAGCAACGATCCCACGCGAGCAGTCGACGTCATCACGTCCGCAGCCGAGGAGGCCGCCCGCGATCCCGAAATCAAGGACTACATCCTGGCCACGCCCACGGTCAACGGCATGTCCGGCCTTGAGGTCGACCACATGTCCTACCGTGTGTCGGTCAAGACGCTGCCAGGCAAGCAATGGGATGTGCAGCGCGCGATGCAGGCGAAGATCCTCACAGCCATGCACGAAGAGGGGATCACCACCCCCTACCCGCGCGGGATGGCTATCTTTGATCTGGAAGAACCCGGCCTGACGCGAAAGGAAGACTAGACGTGCAGCCAACGAGCGTGTACGAGGCCATTGGCGGAATGGAGACCTTTGAGAAACTCGTCGGTGGTTTCTACGCCCAGGTGCGCGAAGACGATCTCATCGGGCCGATGTACCCCCAGCAAGACTGGGAAGGCGCACAGCAACGCTTGACCTGGTTCCTCGTGCAGTATTGGGGAGGTCCGCAGCTCTTCTCCGAACAGCGCGGCCACCCGCGCCTGCGCATGCGGCATGCGCCCTACCCCATCGACATAGCTGCCCATGATCGCTGGCTCGAACTCATGGGCAACTCCCTGGCGCAGATCGACGAGGACACCATCCCGCCCGCTTACCGCGCCATGATCTGGGACCACATGGAGCGAGTCGCGGCGATGCTCATCAACCGCGCCCCTTAAAGCCCGAAGGCCTCCTTCACCGGCTGGGAGACCAGTTCTCCCCCGCGGGTCATAAGCCCATCGGCCAATCCCGAGAAGCGCTCCACAGCACCGTCGAAGCCGTCGGCAGCCACTGCGCGAATGTAGGGCAGAGTGGCAGAACCCAGCGCACGGGCAGAGGTGTTCGCCACCGCGCCGGGCATATTGGCCACGCAATAGAAGATGGTGTCGTGCACCTTGAAGGTGGGATCGTCGTGGGACGTCTTGCGGGAGTTTTCGAAGCAACCGCCTTGGTCAATGGCGACGTCGACAAGCACTGCCCCCTTCTTCATCCGCTGGACCACGTCTTCGCGCACCAGCTTCGGGGCCGCCGCGCCCGGAACCAGGACTGCACCGATGACCAGATCTGCCTCCAGCAGCTCGGACTCCAGCGCCGCGGGGTCCGAGACAATCGTGCGCACGTTTCCATGGTACTGCTCGTCGAAGCGCTGCAGCACGTGCGGGTCAAGGTCCAGCACGGTTACCTCCGCGCGCAATCCTTGCGCCATCGCCACCGCCGAAGCTCCCACCTGGCCACCACCGATGACGACAACGCGGGCCGGGCGCGTGCCCGGCACACCGGCTACCAGCAATCCGCGCCCGCCCTCAGTAGACAGCAGGTGGTGCGCGCCCTCAGTAACCGCCAGGCGGCCAGCCACCTGGGACATCGGTGTCAGCAGCGGCAGCGTGCCACGGGAATCGGCCACAGTTTCATAGGCCACGGCCGTCGTACCGGCCTTCATGAGCGCTTCCGTCAGCGGGCGATCCGCAGCCAGGTGCAGGTAAGTAAACAGCAGGAGGTCTTCGCGCAGGTAGCCGTACTCGGATTCGAGAGGCTCCTTGACCTTGACCACCATATCCGCCGCCCAGGCCTCCGCAGCGGAAGGGACAATGGTCGCGCCGACGGCTTCATAGTCGGAGTCCGGGAATGAGGCGCCTTCCCCGGCCGCTGTTTCCACCAGGACCTCGTGACCGTCCTTGATCAAGATGTCCGCGGCACTAGGAGTAAGGGCGACGCGGTTTTCGTTGTTCATGATTTCTTTGGGTACAGCAATACGCATGGTGAGAGCCATCTCCTTTTGTTGAAGAAAACTGAATTCGACCCCTTCAGAGTAACGCAGATCACCTCCTGCGTGCGTCGCTCTTGTTCACCGAGCGGGGTGATTCTTAAAGAATTAGTATGCGGAGCATGAGCACACTAGGCGATGTACGGCGCTCCTTCCTCCCCCTCGGGTGGACTGCGTTTGGCGGGCCGGCCGCCCACCTGGGTTATTTCCGCGCTGAGTTTGTCAGCCGCCGGAAGTGGCTCAGCGATTCCGCCTATGCAGATCTCGTGGCCATGTCCCAGTTTCTCCCCGGCCCGGCTAGCTCGAAGGTCGGGATGGCGCTGGGCTACGGGCGCGCGGGCCTACTGGGCCTCATCTATTCATGGTTCCTGTTCACCGTCCCCTCCGCGCTCATCCTCGCCTTGTTTGGGCTCCTCGTTGCGCCCAACAGTGGGTGGATCCAGGGCATCTTAGGGGGACTCCTCGCTGCCGCCGCCGGTGTGGTGGTCCACGCCATCGTGGGGATGGCAAAGAAGCTCCTGCTTACCCCCACCGCGTGGGCGCTTGCGCTCATCAGCGCCGCCGTGCTGCTCGTCGCCGGGTCCGCGTGGCAGCTGGCTGTCCTCGCCGTGGCTGGGCTGCTGGGAGCCACCGTGTTGAGAACATGGCTGCCGACGACCTCGGCGCCCGCCGCCGATAGTGGCCCGCGCGCGGTGCCCGCCCGCCTGGCGTGGGGCTGTGTAGCAGCGTTCTTCCTCCTGTTGGGCGGGTTGGCGGTGGGGGCACAGCTTAGCGACGCCTACCTCATCACCCGCGCCAACGCCTTCTACCAGTCCGGCGCCCTGGTCTTTGGCGGCGGGCACGTGGTCCTGCCACTGCTGGAGGAACAATTCGTCGGCGCGGGCTGGCTCAGCCAGCAGGAGTTTCTCGCGGGCTACTCGGTAGCCCAGGGCGTGCCGGGGCCGCTGTTTACCTTCGCGTCTTACCTTGGGGCGGTCGACGGCGGGATCGGCGGAGCGCTCCTGGGGACCGTTCTTATCTTCGTGCCGGGCGCCTTACTCACGCTCGCGGCTTTGCATTTGTGGGCGCGCTGGAATCATCTCGGTTGGCTGCGCGGCGCGTTCTCGGCCATCAACGCGGCCGTGGTCGGCCTGCTCATCGCGGCGCTCTGGGATCCCATCATCACCCACGGGGTGACAGGGTGGGCTTCGGCGCTCATTGCAGTCGGCGCGGGCATAGCCCTCTTCTGCAAGGCCCCGCCGTGGACGGTCGCCGTCGGCGCCGCACTGGCGGGATTCGTACTGCTCTAGAACAGTGACAGGCGCGTCGAGTGGTAGACGCTGCCATAGGGCGCGTCTAGGCGAACCCAGCGCCCCTTGCCGGACACGCGCAAGTGACGGGGGATCTTGAGTGATGCGGCAAACCCCGGAATGAGGCCGAGGCTGGTGCAGGCGAAGATCATCCGCATGGGAATCTCCACCTGCGCCTCCGAGCTCTCCACGGTGAGCACTGTCTGATTCAACAGGCTTTTTGGCGGGCCCATCGGCCCTGAAAACTGGCGGGCCAGCTGCCGGCCTTTGTCTGCGAGCTCGCGCACGACGTCGACCGGCAAGGAATCGATCTCGCGGAATCCCTGCGCCGGCGGCAACGCGCCTGGCCACGATGGATCGCGCGCCGGCCCCAGCGAAAGCTCCACTCCGTCCTCCGCAAGGACAGGGTCGGGGGCGGTGTGGAGGGCGTCGGCAAGCGCTTGCGCGGACACCACTGCCCCGTCGCGGCCCACGGTGCCTCCGCACCGCCGTGCCACAACGACATCGAAGGGCGTCGTGACAAAGACCTCGACCTGGTTGGCGTCATGCTGGCGCAGACGCACCGAGGCTGAGGCATCGAGCCCCGTCGCGCGGGCGAGGAGAGCACGCAGCCCTCCCCCACCGCTGCGCACCCGGAGAGTTTCACTCTCCATGATCGCGCTGCTCATCCAGCTCGACGACGGCGTGTTCCAGGATGATGTTGCGCTCCTCCTCAGTAACCTCGCGCGGCATCTGTGTACCCGGGTCGATGGCGACCTGCACGCAGTCGATGACGCAAGCCACCTGGCCCTGGGCGTCCTTAATCTTTTGGCGGGTGGTGAAGGAGGTGGTGCCAAGACGCACCACCGTGGTTTCCACCGTCACCGTGCCGTGGCGTCCATCCCACTTGATGGGGCGGACATAGTCCGCGTCGATATGGCGGACGAATGCCACCATGTTGACACCGCGGGCGTAGAAGTTGTGCATGGCAAAAGCCAAGCGCGCCTCCTGCGCCAGCTCGATGAAATTGGAGTTCATCATGTGGCCGTACATGTCGAAGTCCGACCAGCGCACACCTACGGTGAGCGCATGGACATTGTCCGTGGTCTTTTCCGACACAACCTTTTGAGCGGACATTCCAGGTTCCTTTCGGAGTTCTTCCTCTGAGTGTTAGGGCCAGTTCGCCCTAACGGCTGAGCTTGCGGTGGGTAACGCGAGACGGGCGGGCAGCTTCCTCACCGAGGCGCTCAACCTTGTTCTTCTCGTAGTCACCGAAGTTGCCCTCGAACCAGAACCACTGACCTTCTGCCACGTTGCCCTCCCAGGCCAGGATGTGAGTACAGGTGCGGTCGAGGAACCAGCGGTCGTGAGAAATAACCACGGCACAGCCGGGGAACTTCTCCAGGGCGTTTTCCAGCGAGCCCAGGGTTTCCACGTCCAAGTCGTTCGTCGGCTCATCGAGGAGGATCAGGTTGCCGCCCTCTTTAAGGGTCAGGGCCAGGTTCAAGCGGTTGCGCTCACCGCCGGAGAGAACCTTGGAAGGCTTCTGCTGATCGGCACCCTTGAAACCGAAAGCGGAGAGGTAGGCGCGGGACGGCATTTCGTTCTGGCCGACGTGAATGTAATCCAGCCCGTCGGAGACTACCTCCCACACGGTGGCCTCGGGGTCGATGTTCTCGCGGCCCTGGTCAACATAGGACAGCTTGACGGTCTCGCCGACGTCCACGCTGCCGGAATCCGGCTGCTCCAGACCCACGATGGTCTTGAACAGCGTGGACTTACCAACACCGTTCGGGCCGATCACGCCGACAATGCCGTTGCGCGGCAGGGTGAAGGACAAGTCCTTGATGAGCACACGATCATCGAAGCCCTTGGTCAGGTTCTTGACCTCTACCACCTTGTTGCCCAGGCGCGGCGGGGTCGGAATCTGGATCTCCTCAAAGTCCAGCTTCTTGTACTTCTCGGCTTCCGCAGCCATCTCCTCGTAGCGCTGGAGACGGGCCTTGTTCTTGGCCTGGCGGGCCTTCGCACCGGAGCGAACCCATGCGAGCTCGTCCTTGAGGCGCTTCTGCAGCTTCTTGTCCTTGGCACCGGCAATTTCCAGACGCTCAGCCTTCTTCTCCAGGTAGGTGGAGTAGTTGCCCTCGTAGGGATAGAGCTTGCCGCGGTCAACCTCACAGATCCAGCCCGCGACGTGGTCGAGGAAGTAACGGTCGTGGGTCACGGCCAGGACCGCACCCGGGTAAGACTCGAGGTGCTTCTCCAGCCACTGGACAGACTCGGCGTCCAGGTGGTTCGTGGGCTCGTCGAGCAGCAGCAGGTCGGGCTCACTCAGCAACAGCTTGGCCAGCGCGACGCGGCGGCGCTCACCACCGGAGAGGTTGGTTACCGGGGCATCGGACGGCGGGCAGCGCAGTGCTTCCATAGCCTGCTCGATCTTGGAATCGACCTCCCAGGCATCGGCAGCGTCGAGCTCCTCCTGCAGCTTGCCCATTTCCTCCATGAGTTCGTCGGAGTAGTTGGTGGCCATCTCCTCCGCGATCTCCTCGAAGCGCTGCTTCTTCTGGAAGATTTCACCGAGGCCTTCTTCGACGTTTTCGCGGACCGTCTTCTCCTCATTGAGCGGCGGCTCCTGGAGGAGGATGCCGACCGTCTTGCCCGGATCCAGGAAAGCCTCACCGTTGGAAGGCTGATCAAGGCCGGCCATGATCTTCAGGATCGAGGACTTACCTGCACCGTTGGGGCCCACGACGCCAATCTTGGCGCCCGGGTAGAAAGCCATGGTGACGTTATCCAAAATAACCTTGTCACCGATGGCCTTACGCACGTTTTTCATCGTGTAGATGAATTCGCCCATGTTTCACCCTTTGCTTCTGTCAGGATTGGTAAATAACAGTACAAAGACTACATCACATGGGCGGCGGTGGTCCTCTGTCCTTAGACCATCGCGTCCTCAGGTTCCGGTTCGACGTGTGACTCGGCCGCGGACTGCGCTTGCTGACGGTCCGCCGCGGTGTCCTGCGGAGTATCTCCCGACTGCAGGGCAGCCGGCATTGCTTCATTCTCCGTGGTGCTGGGTGGCGCCGTGTAATCTACGTCCGGCACCGGTGGATTCTCCCCCAGCCAGAGGGCTTCACTGCCCTCCTCGCCGTAGGAGGTGCCAATTTTGGTGGAGGTAATGCAGAAGCGGTTGAGGTCGAGCCCCACGTGCGCAATCTTGATATAGGTCCTGGAGCGCTTCGCTCCGTGCTGATCCTCCCATCGATCCGTGACGATGGAGCCCATAACAAAGACCGGCATGCCCTTAAACAGGGACTTCTTGACGTTGATGGCACACTGGCCCCACACCTCGCCGTCGATATAGTTGAGGTCCAGCTCTCGCCACACCGTCTTGCCTTCTTCATCCTTTTCCGGAACGCTGCGGGAGGAGGCAAAGCGCAGGCGGGCTTTGTACATGGTGTCGCTAATCTTGGTCAGGTGCGGGTCATGGGTCAGACGCCCAGTGAGTGAGATTGGGTATTGAGACATTGCGTGATTCCTTTGCCATGTGTGGTTGGTGATCTTCTTGAGTGCGAGGAAGCAATACGCCTCCCTTACCTCGCATCATCGCCACCGATCACCGCACCCGCAATGGCGTCACCGCCAACCTGTGGATAACTCGTTGAAAGAATCAACAAAATATCCATTCGCACAGTTCAAAGACCCTTTTCCATCACCCTGGACGCGCCAGCTCTCTAGTGCTGGCGCCCCTAGTGCTGGCGGAAGCTGGAATCGTCGCCTTCGTTCATCTGCTTGAGCATGGCGTTGTAGCTTGCCAAGTCGGCATCGCCGTCAACATCCGCCTTAGCATCGTGGCGGCGAGCAGTGGCGCGATCCTCTCGCAGCCAATCCAGGAATAGTGAACCAAACACGATCACCAGCGGGAACTGGCCAAAGCCCCACGAAATGCCACCGCCGGTCCGCTGATCCGTGACAAAATCCGGGTTCCACGGCAGGTTCAAGGATTCATAGAAATCCAAGCCCAGAATAACCTGCATCTGCATGAGGTAGACACCGGCGAACAGGTGCAGAGGCATCGACACAAACAGGATCAGTAGGCGAACGCCAGTGGGCGCGCGCCACGGCAACGGATCCGGGCCAATAACCTCCCAGTAGTAGATGTAGCCGGAAATCAGGAAGACCCAGTTCATGATGACGTGCCCGGCATGTTCCGAAATGGCAACCTCGTAGAAGCTCGGAAAGAGGTAGAGCACGTAGAGAATGGCCAGAAACTGCAGGACATTGACCGCCGGATGCGTCAGGACGCGCAGCGTGGTGGATTTGGTGAGGGCGACAGCGGCGTCGTGAAGCGTGGGCTTGCCCGGCTCACCCGGTTCAAACGCCTCCATAACCAAGGTCACTGGGGCACCCAACACGAGGCAGAGCGGAATCGCCATGGACAAAATCATGTGCACGAGCATGTGCATGGAGTACAGCGCCGGCATGTACAGGCCAATACCGTTGCTCATGATGATGGTCATGCCCAAGGAGCCCACCAGGAACCAGGTCGTACGCCCCGCCGACCACGTCAGCCCACGCCGCTTCAGACGCCAGAGCGCGTACAAGTAGAAGCCGGCTAGCACGAGTCCGAGCGAGCCAAACATGAGGTCGAAGCGGAACATGGTCCACACGTTGGTGGCTGTCGGGGCGTCGAAAAGCTCGTAGCCCACCAGAATCTGCATGGCGTTGAGGTTCGGATCCCGCGGCGGCGGGGGCGGTGTACGGCCCATCGAGATGGCCACGCCGACTGTGGCCGCCATGATGAGAACCTCCACCACAGACACTCGAACAAACAGGCGCGGTGCGCGTTTCAGCTGGGGAATGGTGACTCGGCGATGCACAAAGCCTATGGCCGCGAGCACCACCGTGAGCACCGCTTTGCTCAACACCAGCAAGCCATAGCGAGTGGTGAATAAATCCCCTAACTCAACGCGGATGAGCGCGTTGACCACACCGGTCGCCGCCAACCCCAAGATGGACAGCAGCGCAACCGTAGAATAGCGGCGAACCGCCACGCCCATGTCAGGCCCTAGGCGGCGGCCATGCGCAATGAGGCCCATGAGCCCACCGACCCACAGCATGATGAAGAACAGGTGCAAAAGCAGTGAGTTCGTGCCGTAGTCATGGTCGCCGCCGGAGGCCGAGTGCCCCTCCATCCCGAGGGGCACCGTGAGCAACAGGGACAGGAAGAACGTAGCGACCTGTCCCGCCCACGTGCGCGCAACAAACCCCGCTACGGCGACGAGCGCTGCGATCCCCGCGGTAAGGAGCCAGACCTGCGACGCCGCAATCTGGCCCACCGCCATGCCCATCAGCTCCGGGTTAAGAACCTGGCGCAACGGGGTACCGGTGAGATCCGACATGACAAGGGGAACCTCGAGCAAGGACACCACCGCGGCCCCCACAGCGGCCCAGGCACCGGTCCGCGCAGCGATGTGCCCGTCGACGGTGAGGCGCGCCTTGATCAAACGCTCGTTGTCCTTATCTGGCACGGCCGGGTAAATCAAGAATGCGCTGGACATGAATGAGCCGATGGACAGGGCCATCAGCATCCAGGCGACGGCACGGAAGAAGGGCAGACCAAAGGTCGTGACGCGCCCTGGGTCGGGGATACCGAGGGCAGCGAGCGAATCTGCAAGGAAGAACAGGGAAATGATCCCGCCCACAAGACCGGCGAAGACGACGAAAGAAAGATTCAACAAACGGGAGGGCCGCGCTCCCGACGCCGAGTGCGCCAGCCCCGGCGAGTACTGTGAGCTGGTGTTTTCCTTCTCAGTGTGCATGGTGGGCAGTCTACCGCCACACATGTTCTCTTACCTAAAAGGTAGACAACTCTCAGCTTTCGGGTAGTCTTCACTTATGGACTCACGCCAGCTTCATCACTTTCGAACCGTCGTGGACCACGGTTCGTTTACGCAGGCCGCGGAATCGCTGCAGCTCACACAACCTTCCCTGAGCCTTACCGTGCGCAAACTCGAAAAAGATCTCAACGTGAAGCTGCTCTCCCGCGGGCGCGGCGGAGTCCAAACAACGGAGGCTGGGGATTACCTCTATGGTGTCGCGACCTCGATCGATTCCCTCCTCAACACCGCTGCCGTGCGCCTAGCCGAGATTGCGTCGGGCAGTGCCGGGTCAGTCACACTGTGCTCCGCGCCCGAGTTCAATTGGCTGTATATGCCGGCGGCTCTGCGCCGCATGCGGCAACGGGCGCCAGAGGTAAGCGTTTCCTTAAAGGACTTAGAACCTACCGCCACGCTCAAGCAGGTCCTGGATGGCTCCGTGGAGATCGGTATCATCCTCACCACCAACCCACAGCGGTTCCGCCAAGACTACGGCACACAGCTCACCATTGACTGCGCCGCCGAGATGGACCTGCGCGTCGCACTCCCCCAACGCCTGGCGGACCTACCCGACCCCGTCCAGCTCTCCGATCTTGCCGCCGAAACGTGGCTCCTGCCGCCGCGCTGTCCGGAGCTCAGCAGCCTGCCCGAAGTGTTGGACCAGGTATGGGCCGCGGCCCCGCTCAGCAAACCTATGGGCGTCCAGGAAATTTCCACGCTGCAAACAGGCTTGCCGCTCGTTGCCGGCGACTATGGCATCAGCCTCATGCCGCACACCGCGCAGGCTTTGGGCCAAAGCGGCGTTCATTTCCGCCGCGTTGCGGAAACGCTGCCTACTATGCAGGCGCTTCTCATCCACCGTACGGACCGTGCATTGAGCCCGGCAGCGCGCACGTTGGTCTCCACCCTCCTCAGCACCAGCACCGAATCAACGCCAGCAGTAGCCCGATAGTCTGACTTCGCTCTCCGGTGCGTTATGATGGCTCGGTACGCCTCCATAGCTCAGTGGATTAGAGCAGTGGGTTTCTACCCCATGTGTCGCGGGTTCGAATCCTGCTGGGGGCACGCAGTTCAGAGCCACTTTTTGAGATTTGCCATAACGTCAAAAAGTGGCCTTTAGGCACCTTTTGGGCACACTCCTATGGACATTACTCTCGCCACTTTTGACTACGCCCCGGAATCCGCGCTGCGCGGACTGCGTTTCAGTAACGCCTGGGTGCCGTCGCCAAGCTATGCGGAATCGCGCCGCGGGGTGCTCACGGGACAGTACCCGCAGCGCGGCGCCACCACCCGTATCACGGAGATTTTCGCGGCCGCCGGCTTCGAGGTCCGAGAAGATGCCCTCCCCGCGTCCTCACCGGTCTTTCGCCTCCTCGAGCAGCCGCATCCCCAGCTGCTGGGTGACCTGGAGGGCGTCGTGGCGGTCTGTTCCCTACAGGGCGAGAAGTCCGCGATGTCCCTCCTATGGCCCGGCGTAGCGGAGTCTGGGGTCTGCGCAGAACTCGTCTCCCCTCTCGACCTAGCGCCCACGCTCGCGGCAATCGCGGGGCTGGATGTGCGCCCCAACGCCCCGCTGTCCTTCGACGGTCTCAATCTGGTTCCGGTGCTCCGCTACGGCGCCTCCGGGCACACAGCACTCTTCTTCGACAACGGCGTACGTATGCAGGACGCCGTGCTTGTCGACGCCTCCGCCACCCCGCCCAGCGCCTTGCTGCGTCTGCAGGAGGAGTGGGAAACGTGGAAGAGGTTTATGGCTTTCGGCCCGCTGCAGTAGCTACTCCACCGGGATAACAACCCAGAGGATGAGATAGAGCAGGATTCCTGAGAAGCCCAGCAGAGTCGCAACAACGAAGAGAATGCGCACCAGGGTCGGATCGAGGTTGTAGGTCTGTGCGATGCCGCCGCAGACGCCGCCGAGCATCGTGTCAGTAGTGGAACGAATTAAACGTTGGTTGGTCATGATGTCTCCTTTCGCTTTCTATTATCCAGAGTTGGGGCCGAGGAGACATCAGTGTTTACCCTGATTTAGACCCTGAGTGCTCTACGCTGGGTGGAGACTTCCCACCCCTGAGAGAAAGGACGCCGTTTCATGGCTCACTCCCCTGGGCTGCCCGCCCCTACCCGCTCCTCGTATGCACTGCTGACTGGTGCCAGCCAGGGCATTGGCGCTGCGATGGCCAAAGATCTGGCCGCTCGCGGCTACAACGTCATTCTCGTTGCTCGCCGTGAAGAGGTCCTCGAATCCATCGCTGCGGACCTACGCTCCCGTCACGAGGTTGATGCCATTGCGCTGGCTGCGGATCTCTCCGAGGCGGCGGACGTTGACCGCGTTATCGAATTCATGGCGGGCAAGGAAATCTCCATCATCGTTAACTCGGCGGGCATCGCCAGCTTTGGCAAGTTCATGGATCAGGACTGGGATTATGAAACCCGGCAGTTCGATCTCAACGGCAAGGCCGTTCACCGTCTGACCCGTGCCGCACTGGAGCAGATGCTGCCGCGGCGCAGCGGCGCTATTTGTAACGTGGGCTCGGCTGCGGGCAACGTCTCCATTCCGAACAACGCCACCTATGTTTTCACCAAGGCAGGTGTCAATGCCTTTACTGAGGCCCTGCACTATGAGCTCAAGGGCTCGGGGGTGACCTGCACTCTGCTGGCTCCTGGCCCGGTGCGCGATGCTGTTATCCCCGAGGAGGAGCAGTCCATCGTGGATAAGGTCGTCCCGGACTTCTTGTGGACCACCTACGAGTCCTGCTCCGAAGAAACCCTCGAGGCCATGGCCCGCAACCAGCGGCGCGTGGTCCCCGGCCCGCTCTCCAAGGTAATGAATGCACTGGGCAAGATTGTGCCGACCCCGATTGTTGCGCCGATCATCGGCAGTTTCTATTCCAAGATGGCCTAGGACACGACAAAGCCGGCTCTCTTTGGGAGAGCGGGCTTTTGCGTTACTTAACCCTGGAGCGGCGAGTCCTGCGCAATGGCTTTCTGCGCGGCCTCTTCCCGGGCGAGCTT
Organism: Corynebacterium sp. c25Ua_47; assembly: GCF_039907205.1. Lineage (NCBI taxonomy): Bacteria > Bacillati > Actinomycetota > Actinomycetes > Mycobacteriales > Corynebacteriaceae > Corynebacterium > Corynebacterium sp. c25Ua_47. The sequence continues at coordinate 24,917 of NZ_JASBOH010000010.1, forward strand.
GCGCTCGACCCAGAACTCAGCGTTCTGGATTCCCAGTGCCTCTGGGTCAAACTGCGGGTCCTTGCCGGCAGCCTTTTGCGCACTGTAATCCTTGAGGCACTTGAGCGCCGGAACCTGCAGGAAGAGGATGGCAATGATGTTGAGCCATGCGGTCGCGCCAACACCGATATCACCCAGAGCCCAGGCCGCGCCCGGAGTCGTGGTCGCGCCAACGACCACGGACACTACGAGGAGAATACGCAGAATCCAGACGAGCACGCGGCGGGTGGTCTTGTTGCTGATCCAGCGGTTGAAGTAGGTCAGGTTGACCTCCGCCATGTAGTAGTACGCCAGGACGGTGGTGAAGGCGAAGAAGGCAATGGCGATGGCGACGAAGCTCGGGCCGAAACCTGCCAGCAAGGTGTCGAGGCCGTGCTGGACAAAGCCCGGTCCAACCTCAACGCCATCCGGGAGGGAGCCAGCGTAGCGCACAGGGCCTTCCTCCGACTCGCCCTCGAAGACCTTGTACATGTCAGTGGAGATGATGATGAACGCGGTAGCGGAGCACACGAAGAGGGTGTCAATGTACACCGAGAAAGCCTGCACGAAGCCCTGCTTCGCTGGGTGGGAAACCTCTGCCGCCGCGGCCGACTGCGGGCCGGTACCCTGGCCTGCCTCGTTGGAGTAAATACCGCGCTTCACGCCCCACATGATGGCCGAGCCCAACAGGCCAGAGAAGGCCTGCTCGGCGCCGAAGGCGGACTTGAAGATCATGCCGAAGACCTCAGGGATCTGGTTGAAGTTCATGATCAGAATGATGATGGCGAAGAGAATGTACGCAGCCGCCATGAACGGAACCACGAGGGACGCGAAGTTAGCGATACGCTTGACGCCACCGATAATGATGATGGCCAGAATTCCGCCCAGAACCAGCGCAGACCAACCAACTTCGATGCCCCAAGCATTCTTAACGGCGGCAGCCACACCGTTAGCCTGGATACCAGGCAGGAAGTAGCTGGTAGCAAGGATCATCGCAATAGCGAAGACGATGCCATAGACCACCATGAACGGGCCGGCCTTGGTGTGCTTATAGGCCTTTTCGATGTAGTAGGCCGGGCCACCGCGGTACTCGCCGGTGTCCTGATCCTTCTCCTTGTAGACCTGCGCCAAGGTACATTCCACGAAGGACGTTGCGGAACCCAGCAGCGCCACCGCCCACATCCAGAACACAGCGCCCGGGCCACCGAAGGCGATAGCCGTCGCAACGCCGGCGATGTTGCCTACGCCGACGCGTCCGGCCAGTGAAATCATGAGCGATTGGAAGGAAGAGACACCCGATTCGGAGCTCTCGCCGTCCTTGAGCTGTTTAATCATGTCCGGAATGCAGCGTATCTGCAGAAACTTAGTCGCTAGCGTGAAGTAAATGCCCGCGCCGAGACATAGAAAGACCAGCGCTGGTGACCAGATAAGGGCATTGAGGGTGTCGAGAAAGGCTGACATCGGTGGGTAACCATCCTTCGCAATATGTGAGTGCCATCACGTTAAAGGCTGTCCTAATAATGTCCCATCGACTGAGGCTTTCGTGAGCGAAATCATGAAAAAGTTGAGAAAAGGGCGTACCGTAACCTCCACAATCACCACAAATCACCAGTTCACATCGTTTAAGGAGCGCCTCCCCTACCAACAGATCTGGTCTACCCCCATCTACCCCCGCGCTGGCACCTCCCGAACCTCGCTCAAGGAGAAACTATGGTGGAACCCATGAGTGATATCCCCGCTAAGAACGATCGCCTTGTCTGGATCGATCTGGAAATGACCGGACTGGAACCACAACGCCACGTCATCGTGGAAGTTGCCGCCGTGATAACCGACGCCGAGCTGAACATCCTTGACGAAGGCATCGACCTCGTCGTGCACGCCACGGAGGAACAGCTCGCGGAGATGGACGACTTCGTCACCACAATGCACGCAAACTCGGGACTGGACAAGGAAATTCGGGAATCCACGCTCACCATCGAAGAAGCAGAGGACGCAGCGCTGAAGCTCGTCGAAAAGCACTGCGATCCGAGCCACCCCGCTCCCCTGGCGGGCAATTCAATCGCCACAGACCGCGCCTTTATCCGCACCTACATGCCACGTCTGGATGCCGCGCTGCACTACCGAATGATTGATGTTTCCACTATTAAAGAGCTCGCCCGCCGCTGGCACCCGCGGGCTTATTACAACCAACCGGAAAAGGGAATGGCACACCGGGCACTGCAAGACATTATCGAGTCCATCCGCGAGCTCGATTTTTACCGTCGCAGTGTTTTCCGCACCGACGACGGCCCCTCCTCCACGGAAGCCGAGGAATTAAAGGCTGCTACAACCGCCGATTACCAGGCGTTTTTGTAAAACCGACGACGTGGGTTAACCTGTATCTCGTTGCTTTCGGGCAACGATGGTGGCTGTAGTTCAGCTGGTAGAGCACCAGGTTGTGATCCTGGGTGTCGCGGGTTCGAGCCCCGTCAGCCACCCCGAATAGACCCCCGCATCCTGCTTGAGCAGGATGCGGGGTTAATTTTTTGCGCCGAACCCACCCTAGCCTTGGATATGTTAGCCTTACCTAATCTAGTATTGTGTAGGCTCCCGCCCTCACAGCAACTCAAGTATCCCGAAGGACAGTGATAGCAATGGCTGCCCAAACTAAAGAAGCGGCGCCGAAGCGCAAGCCCCGCAAGGCGCATGAAGCGACCGTGCTTGGTCGTCACCAGGTTTCTCCGGATTTGGTTCGGTTGAGCATGAACTCTCCAGCATTTGTGGGCAAAGAGCTGGAGTTTACGGATCACTACATCAAGCTGTTGTTCGTGCCACAAAGCGCTGACTACTCTTGGCCGTTTGATGTCCAACAGATTCGCGAAGAACAGCCGCGTGATAAACAACCGATTCTCCGCACCTATACCCTGATCAACCTGAACCCGGAAACCGGGGACTTCGACGTTGACTTTGTCACCCACGGTGATTCCGGCTTGGCCGGTCCATGGGCACGAGTAGCTGAGGCCGGAGAGAAGATCGGTTTCCTCGGCCCAGGTGGCGCGTGGGGACCCACCGAAGAGTATGCGCACTTTGTGTTCGCTGGCGATGAATCCGCGGCACCGGCCATCGGTGCCGGCTTGAAGCGTCTCCCCGAAGGCGCGACTGCAACTGCATACATCGAGATCGCGGCCGAAGACCGCACGTTTGAACTCCCCACCCGCGAGGGCGTGGAGGTCATCTGGGTGGTCCGCAATGGAGCTACCCCCGGTACTGAGCTATCCCGCGTGGTGCGCGAAGCTGGTATCCCTACGGGGAAGAAAACCAGCTGGTTCATCCACGGTGTCGCCGAGATGATCAAGGAGCTGCGTCGCTTCCTTTTCGTGGAATCTGGAATTCCCAAGGAAGACGTTTCTATCTCTGGCTACTGGCGCATCGGCATGACTGAGGACCAGTGGCAGGCCTCCAAGCGCGAATTCAACGCAGAGATTGAAGCCGAAGAAGACAAGGCCAAAGCCTAAATCTCGCTCGCGCGTTAGACTGCGGTAATGATCGATTTCACCGCCTCCGCAGACATTGTCGCTCCCCAACTGCTGGGAATGGTGCTGACGCACAACGGCGTCTCCGTTCGCATCACAGAGGTGGAGGCCTACCTCGGCTCAGACGATGAGGCCTCGCACACCTTTAACGGACGTACTCCACGCAACGCCGCCATGTTCGGTCCACCCGGCCGCCTCTACGTCTATGTGTCCTATGGCATCCACCGAAACGGCAATATCGTTTGTGCACCCGAAGGCACCGGTCAGGGCTGCCTGCTGCGGGCCGGCGAAGTGATCGACGGTATAGACCTCGCCTACCAGCGGAGGGGCGACACGGAGTTTCATAATCTCGCCCGCGGCCCTGGCAATGTGGGCAAGGCCCTTGGCTTCAGCATCGAGGACAACGGCACGCCTGTACTCCTCAGCGAGCGCGAAGGGGAGCCGGAGTGGGTTCGCGGCCCACGCATTGGAATCTCCAAGAACCAAGACGCAGCCTTGCGCTTTTGGATCCCCTTTGACAAGACGGTGTCGCGACGCCGCGGTCTCCCCCGCTAGTTCTTATGTGAGGGGCATGGGGCGAACCGCCCCATGCCCCTCACCCAACTACGACAAGGCTGCTCGCACCAACTCTGCTGCTTGGGACGGGGTCTTTCCTACCTTTACACCGGCGGCCTCCAGTGCTGCCTTCTTTCCTTCTGCCGTACCGGAACCACCCGAGACGATGGCACCGGCGTGGCCCATCGTCTTGCCTTCTGGTGCGGTAAATCCAGCGATGTAGGCAATGACCGGCTTCGTCACGTAGTCCTTGATATAAGCCGCAGCATGCTCTTCTGCGTCGCCGCCAATCTCACCGATCATGATGATTGCCTCGGTGTCCGGGTCATTCTGGAATGCCTCGATAGCAGAAATGTGCGTCGTGCCGATGATCGGGTCACCACCGATTCCCACGCACGTGCTAAAGCCGATGTCAGAGAGCTCGTACATCATCTGGTACGTCAACGTGCCCGACTTCGACACCAAGCCAATCTTTCCCGGGTTCGGAGCGGTCTCCGCCGGGATAATGCCCGCATTGGATTCACCCGGCGTGTACAGCCCTGGGCAATTGGGGCCGATGATGCGCGTCTTGGACTCGCGTCCCAACGCATAGAGCTCCGCCGTGTCCTTCACTGGGATTCCCTCGGTAATAATCACCACGAGCTCAATGCCAGCGCGGATCGCCTCCTCCGCCGCATCCTTGGTGAACTTTGCTGGCACGAAGATGACGGTGACGTTGGCGTCTGTCGCCTGCATAGCCTCGCGCACGCTGCCAAACACAGGGATCTCGCGCCCATCAATGTCCACGCGTTCGCCGGCCTTGCGGGGGTTGACGCCACCTACGATGTTGGAGCCGGACGCCAGCATGCGGCGCGTGTGCTTCATGCCTTCCGAACCCGTCATGCCCTGCACAATGATCCGCGAGTCTTTGTTGAGAAAAACCGACATATCTACTCCTAGTTCGCCAGCTCAGCAGCCCTGCGGGCAGCAGCATCCATGGTTTCAACCTGCTCCAGTTTGGGCAGGCGTGCGTCATTAAGAATCGAGCGTCCCAGCTCGGCATTGTTGCCGTCGAGGCGCACCACGAGCGGCTTGGGTTCGATCCCCTCAGAATCCAAAATCTTGTACGCCTGCACGATGCCCTTAGCAACCTCGTCGCAGGCGGTAATGCCACCGAAGACATTGACGAAGACAGATTTCACCTGCGGGTCACTGAGAATCACCTCAAGCCCGTTAGCCATCACTTCCGCATTAGCACCACCGCCGATATCCAGGAAGTTCGCGGGCTTCGGCTGCGATGCAAGGTCCTCACCGGCGTAGGCCACGACGTCGAGCGTTGACATCACCAAGCCAGCGCCGTTGCCGATGACACCCACCGAACCATCGAGCTTGACATAGTTCAACCCCATCTTCTGCGCCTTAAGCTCCAGTGGGTCGGTCGCACCGTGGTCTTGCAGGTCGCGGTGCTCGGGGTGGCGGAACTGCGCGTTATCATCCAGCGTGACCTTGCCATCGAGCGCAATAATTTCGCCGCTTGACGTCTTGACCAGCGGATTAACTTCCACCAGCGTGGCGTCTTCCTCGGTATAGACCGTGTAAAGCTTCTTGAACACGGGCACGAGCTTGGCGACGTCCCCCTCATCAAACCCCGCCTCATATGCCATGTCCCTAGCGAGGGTGTCCGTCATGCCGTCGAGCGGGGAGAAGCTTCGCTTAATCAGGGCATCTGGGCGCTCCTCAGCCAGCTTTTCAATCTCCACGCCACCTTCCTTGGAGAGCATGGCCAGGTAACGGCGCTTGGTGCGGTCGAGGAGGATCGAGAAGTAGTATTCCTCAGCGATGTCTGCGCCTTCTGCCACCATCACCTTGCGCACGGTATGGCCCTTGATTTTCAGGCCCAGGATCTCGTTGGCCTTCTCCGCGGCTTCCGCGGGGCTGTGCGCTAGCTTGACTCCCCCGGCCTTGCCGCGCCCGCCGGTTTTGATTTGTGCCTTGACCACAACCACCGGCGTGCCCAGCTTCGTGGCTGCTTCCTCAGCCTGCACGGCCGAGGTCGCAACAATGCCCTTCAGGGTGGGAACCCCATGAGCTTCAAAGAGGTCTCGAGCTTGGTACTCGTAGAGATCCACTTCTGCCTCCATCTTTGCAGTGAATAACTAGTTCTCCACAAGATTCACCAAAACAGAGACGTGATGCAAACCACTTAACATTCGCGCCTGCGCAGTGCTTCACAAAGTGTGCGGGCATGACGCAACGCCGCCCGTTGCAAGGCCACAGTATGCCAATAATGAATTAACTGACTTCACTTTCGGGGGCACCCTAGACGGTAACCCTAGGCAACGCTGTCAATAATCGCGGCCAATTCCTTCGATGCGCTCTTCATATCTTCCACGTCCTTCGCATCACCCATCGAGTGCCGGAACATGTAGTTAATCACTTCCGCATTACCCACGGTGGTCACGCAAAAGAACTGCCGCAGGTCCGCCTCCGGATGCTTCGCGCAGGCAAAGTACCGTCCACCCTCAGTGAAGTCGAGGTCCTCAAAAGGTTTGACTTCTTCGCCGTTCTCTCGCTCCTGACGCTGATAGTCCTCGGCGACGAATGAGCGCACGTCTCGCGCGGCCTGCTCATTGTCCTGTGGACAAGGGTCAGTTTCTTTCTCATCTAGATAGCTGGAACCGACCATAAACTGCAGCCCATCCGCCTGATAGAAGCGCCCCCAGCCATCAGGCTCACCCGCGTCATATGTGGGGTCGTGCGCCAGGCCAGCGAATTCCTCCGGCATCGCCTCCAACAGCGCCGGGACATCGAATTCAGTCGCGCACGTACCTTCCTCAGCTGGAGCGGCAGCGCTAACGCTTGATACAAACGGGCTTGCACTTTCGCTTTCCTCATGCGCGCTACCGCCTTCCGAGGAGCACGCCACCAACGCCAACGGCGCTAGTAGCACTATCGCAGCTCGCTTATACCAGTTCATCCGGGTCCCTTTCCTTGGCAGTTTTTCCGCAAGGCTACCCCGGCAATCAACCGGGCTACTGGTTAGCGGTAGCGTTCCCCGCAGACCACGTCTCCCAGTCCATGTTCCAATCCCCCAGGCCGTCGAGCGGGCTCAACACGCCACCGCCGGTGTTGGAAACCCTCACGATATCGCCGCGCTTGACCGTGTTTTGGAACCACTGAGCAGCCTCAGTAGTCACGTTGATGCAGCCGTGGGACTGGTTGTAACTGCCCATCGCACCCACAGCCCAGGGCGCCGCGTGGACATAGATTCCGGAGTAAGACATCTGGGTCGCCCACTGAACGTCGGTCTTATAACCGCCGGCGTCGAGAGCCAGGCCAAAGGTAGTCGAGTCCATAGTGAGGGACGGGTACTGGTCACCGATGATGTAGGCGCCATTCGGGGTGTCCCACTGGCCATCCCTGCCCATCGACACCGGAATGCGGCGCAGCACCTCGCCATTCTTGAACACCGACATCATCTTCGTGTTGTTATCGACCAGCGTGATGACGCGGTCACCGATAGTGAAGTTGGTGGAGGCATCCTCGCCGCCGTAAACACCGCCGCCGAGGTTGCGACCGTACAGGTCGACGTCGACAGTCACTTTCGTGCCCGGCTCCCAGTAGTTCTGCGGGCGCCAGCGCACCTCCTGGTTATTTACCCAGTAGAACGCCCCCTCAACGGCAGGCTCGGTCTTGACCGTGATGGCCTTCTCGGCCGCCTTGCGGTCGGTGACGTAGTTGCCGAAACGCACGCCGATAACCTGGCCCACTCCTACTTCGGAGTCCGGCAGCGGGCTCAACGCCACCTCAGACACCGCCGCGGCCTGCGGGGTGGTGAAGGTGATGGTCTTGTGGGTGCCATCCTTGTCTGTGGCATCGATGGTGTAGGTGCGGTTGTACCCCAAAACTTCGGCACTCTTCCACGTGGTCGAATCACTCGACAGCTCGTCCTCCACCACTTTGCCAGCCTCGTTGGTCATCGTCACCGACTTCAGGCCCGCAGGAGAAGTGACCTCGACCGGTTCGGAAGGATCGACATCACTAGCACCGTCTTTGACAGAGAACTGTAGTTGCTTCGCCTTAGCGGCTGCCGACGCCGACGCATCCGCCGCCGCACTCGCTTGGGCGTCTGCCTCAGAGTGGCTATCGGCCGGGCTGGAGTTCTCGACCCCGCCAATGGTGCAGGCGGTCAGAAGGGAGGCAGTCGCAATGAGACTCGAGAGAAGCACTGCGGGACGTGCAGAAGGGAATAGAGAGTGCACACAAACCCCTAGCTCATAAAAGGACAAACAAGAACAAGAGTGCACTAAGCCTAACCGCCCGCACGGCCTTCTCACTAGTTAGCGCCACCGCCTTTAACCGTTTCGTTACCGGCCTTCCCCACTCCCACGCTCCACGCTTTCAATGAAGCGACAAGTAGCCACGACCTAAGGAGCTCAAAAACCTTTATTCACCTGGCGATTTTACCTTTTCAGGAAGAGGGTGTTAAAGTTACATCTCGTTGCACGGCAGGCACTGAGGAAATCAGAGCCAGCTAGGTAAACACCAGCGCCATTAGCTCAATTGGCAGAGCAACTGACTCTTAATCAGTGGGTTCGGGGTTCGATTCCCTGATGGCGCACAATTTAACCCCCTTCATCCTAGATGAAGGGGGTTTCTTCGTCCCTTAAGCCGACGACCGCGTTAAGGGGTTAAGGGGGTTAGGCCTTTAAGACCCGAAGACCTCCAAGCGCTGCGTCTTGGGCCGCCACCAGGCGGCATATTCGGCAGTGAATTCTTTATGCTCCGGCCCGGCAATCTCATCGAGGGCACGCATATAGTCAGGCACCAGCGTCCGAGGCAGGCGCAGCCCCACCGTCAGATGCGGGGTCCACCTTGGGCCGCGCCCCTCGGGGTTCGCGGCACTTATCTGGCGCGCCGCAATCTCTAGCTCATCGGTGGTCTCCAGAAGCCAGGCCACGGTCTGCTTGCTTTTCCTCCCGAATACCACCGTCCCGACGCGATGAAACAGCGCCGGCAGTAGCGGCGGCAACAGAGTGCGGGCCTTGTCGACGACTGCGGTCTCGAGCGCCGGCGCAAACGTTACCGTAATGTGCGGGCGCTGGTGCTGCACCGGAAAGCCACGCTGAGCCAGGGCAGCATAGACTTCCCGGATCGTGTCTTCATCCTCCGGGGTGAGGTACAGCAGGAGGTTCTCGGGCGAATTTCGGCTCACACGGCCCGAGTCTAACTAACCTCTCGCAGCGCCACGATGGGTTGCCCGCGGTGGTCCAGCACATCCGTCTCTACGCCGTAGACCTCGCGCAAGAGTTCCTCCGTGAGCACCTCCCCCGGCGCGCCGTGAGCGCGTCCCTTGCCGCCGTGAAGCACGACAAGCTGATCGCACATCCGGGCGGCCAGATTGATGTCATGAATCGCCACCAACGCGAGGCTGCCTTCCTCCCGAGCTTTTGCCCGCACGCGGCCCAAGACGAAGAGCTGGCGGTTGAGATCGAGGGCAGAAGTGGGCTCGTCGAGAAGCATGAGCCCAGGGGTCCCCACGAGCATCTGCGCCACGGCGACGAGCTGGCGCTGGCCTCCAGAGAGCTCATTGAGGTAGCGCTGCGCAATCTCATCGAGCCCCATGGAGTGCAGGACCTCGGCTGTGCGGGTGATTGGGTCCTCGCATGCTTCGCGCCGCGCCGCAATCAGCACCGCCTCAAACGCCCGCAGCGCCGCGGTGTGCGGCAGGCCCTGCGGCACGTAGCCAATGAGCTGGCGGCGCCGCTGCCCGCGCGGGGCTTGGCCGTCGACACGAAAATCAACCGTGCCACCCCGCGCGCGGTGCACGCCGGCGAGCGCCTTAATGGTGGTGGTCTTGCCAGACGCGTTCGGCCCCAGCAAGCCCACCACCTGCCCGCCGCGCAGCGTGGGGAGACTCAGCCCGTCTACCACCGTGCGCGAACCATAGCCGGCGGTCAGATCAGCGATGGTGAGTTCTACGTCCACAATGCCCTCCTCCGGGTCATGACGATGGCGATGAAGAACGGCACGCCCAATAGTGAGGTCACGATGCCAATGGGGATGGCCAGCCCGGGCTTAATGACGAGGCTCAGCGCATGGGCGGCACACATCACCGCCGCGCCCGCGGCCATGGATGCCGGCACGAAGTAGCGTTGGTCCTCCCCCACCAGCATGCGCGCGATGTGAGGGCCTACTAGGCCAATAAAGCCGATGATGCCAGCGAAGGCCACGGTGGTGGCCGCGACGAGTGAGACCACGACGAGCACGATCACGCGCAGACGGGAGGTGTTGACACCGAGGGCGGTGGCGCGGGCATCGCCAAGCCGCAGCGCCGTCAGCCGCCACGACAGCGCGCCCAGGATGGGCAGCGCCACTGCAAGCACGCCGGCTAGCACGGCGTTGGCCTGCCAGCTGGCGCGGGTGAGCGAGCCCATGGACCAGAAAACGATCTGCTGGAGAGCCTCGCTGGAAGAACGGTATTGAATGAGCGCCAGCATAGCCTGAAAGAAGAAGACGAGGCCGATGCCGAGCAGCACCATCGTCTCGGACTTCGCGCCGCGGATAACGGCGGCAACGACGATGATGGCCGTGGCGAGCGCCGCCGACAGCCACGCGATGAGCGCGAGGTTGAACTGCGGCTGGGCCAAAAGCTGCCAACGCAACACGATGGCACTGGCTCCGCCGAAGGCAGCCGCCGCGGAAATACCGAGAGTAAAGGGTTCCGCCAGCGGATTATCCAGGATGGTTTGCATCTGTGCGCCAGCCAGTGACAGGCTGGCGCCGATAAGCAGCGCCATGACAGCCATAGGCAGGCGCAGGCTCCACAGGACTGTACGCGTTTGCTTGTCGACACCTCCCGGATCCACCATCCCCCGCAGCACCTGACCCGGGGTGAGGTCGATGGCGCCGACGATAACGCTGACGACGAAGGCGGCGAGAGCCACGACGATTAGCCCGGCGACGATGGCGATGCGGCGGCGTGTTACACGGGAGTGCTCGCATGCCAGGGCCTCCACGGGAAGAACTGCGGTTTCTGCGCGCGTGGTCCGTTCAGGGCTTGCCGAGCGCCCGGTTGATGTGAGAATGCTCATGACTAATTGGTGCTGAAGAAGGTTCCGTCGCCTGGGACGGGCGAGTATTTCTCTTGGGCTTCTGCCCATTCTTGCTGCACGTTGACGTCTGCGTAATCCTCCGGGTGGAGCCACGCGGCGATCTGGAGGAGTGCTAGGTAGTTGAAGGGCGAGTTGTAGAACTGGTGCCACAGGCCGTGGAGGTTGTGCCCCTTGACGGCGGAGAGGTCCTCAAAACCAGGTTGGACGCCGGCCAACGTGGCAGCGCTGTCGTGGGCATCCTTATCGCTGATGCCATAGCCGACGGCAGCGAATCCGGTGTGCCCTTTTGCGTTATCAGCCTTGGCGGACCAGTCGCCGCCGGTAGCAATGATCATGTCGGGATCAGCATCGATGACCTTCTCCGGGGTCAGCGCGCCGGACTCACCTTCGATGATGCCGTCTGCCACGTTCTTCCCGCCGGCGACGTTGACCAGCTCAGAAATGTTGGAGTCGTTCCACGAGCCACAGCAGTCGGAAATACCTGCTGCGCGCCACACGAAGGTAGAGGGCTTGCCCTGCGCCTTGGTTGCGCGCTCGGTCACCAGGTCCACGTTCTTTTGCCAGTCCGCGATGAACTCCTCCGCGCGGTCCTCGTGGCCAAAGATATCGGCGAATATTTCCATGGTGGGGACGGTGTTCTCCAAGGGCTTGGCGCGGAAGTCTGTGACGGCATAGGTCAGGCCGGCCTGGTCCAGCTTGTCAGTGAGCCCAGCGGTCTGGGAGGCTTCGTACTGATCCTTGGAGAGCACGATGAGGTCCGGGTCGAGGCTGATGAGCTCCTCCACGGTGACGTCGCCCTTGGTGAAGCCGCCGATTTCGGGCAGCTCGTTGACTTTGGGCGTGGCCTTTTCCAGCTCGTGGTAGTAGTCGGGCACGTTCTGCTTCAGGTCCGATCCGATGGCCACGACCTTGTCCAGCGGATCTTCCTTGTTAAGGATGCCGGTGGCAAAGACGCTGCGGCCCTCTCCCAGGATTACGCGTTCTGGCTCGTGGTCCAGCTCCACTTGGCGGCCGGCAAGGTCTGTGAAACTCACAGCGGCGGTCCCTTGCGCTCCCGTTGACTGCTCGCTGCCGGCATCGGCATTGTCGGAAGCACAGCCTGCCAGCGCGCCAGCCAGCGCCGTCACAATGGCACACGCTCCTACCACTCGCCCCGCGCGGTGACGGGATGCCTGAGCTGCAGGCGTCGATACGTGAAGCACGATTTCTCCTTCAAACTTTCGTCTTGTGGTCTGCACGGAGGCTCATACTACACCGGTAGGTAAGGCTACCCAAAGCTTAGATAGGATAGGCAATACTTCTACTAACGCATACCGAGCGCAAAAATGCCCCACCCCGGACATTTCCCAAGGCAGGGCTTCTACGCGCGCAATCGCGCCCAATGGCGCTAGCCGGCGTTAGCGGCGCTCAGCAAGCAGGCGCTGCAGCTCCTTGATGTCAGACTTGCGGCGCTTGGAGCGGAACACGGAGAAAGCAATGAGGCCTACGACGGCAGCGCCCACGCCGGCGAGCGCCATCTGCACGTTGCGCTCCTGCAGCTTCTGGGTGGCCGCGCCCTTGGCGTCCTCGACGAGGTTCTGCGGCTTGCTGCGATCAGCCAGCTCATCCAAGGTGCTAGCCAGCTGACGGCGGGTGCGCTCGATGTCGCGCTGGATATCATCAATGTTGCGTGCCACGTGAATCTCCTGAATTTTGGCTTCGTTCGGTGTTGTTGCGGTTAGTGTCTTTCTAACCGTTGAGGTTCTAACGTGGACATTCTACATTGACCACCAGCTCCCCTGCAGAGTTGGCCAAGTTTTGTCTCAGCTGTGCTGCGGCGAGCGAACTGAGATTCACCAAAGAGTCCTAAGGGAGAGCACGGTAGGCTATACACCATGACTGAAGCACAACGACTGTCCGTGGGTGACAAAGCCCCCGCTTTTTCCCTCAGCGATGATGCCGGCAACACCGTAAGCCTGAGCGACTATGCCGGCCAGCGCGTCGTGGTTTACTTCTACCCGCGCGCCAACACCCCTGGCTGCACGAAGGAAGCCTGCGACTTCCGCGATAGCCTAGAGCAGCTCAATGGCATGAACATCGCCGTGGTGGGCATCTCCCCCGACAAGCCCGAGGCCCTGGCTAAGTTCCGTGAGGACCACGAGCTGAACTTCCCGCTGCTCTCTGACCCCGATAAGGAGGTCATGACTGCGTACGGCGCTTTCGGTGAGAAGAAGAACTACGGCAAGATCGTCCAGGGTGTTATCCGCTCCACGTTCCTCGTCGAGGAAGACGGCACCATTGGCCAAGCCATGTACAACGTCAAGGCCACCGGCCACGTCGCCCGCGTGCTCAAGGGGCTCAACTAAACCGTGGAATCTAGCTCGAAGTCTCCGGAGATACTGGTCCCGAGGCGTCGCCCAGCGCAGGCGCGTAGCCGGGCCAAGTATGACCGGATTTTGTCCTGCGCGCGTCAGACGCTCGTGGACCATGGCTTCGAGTCTTTTACTTTCGATGAGGTCTCGCGCCGCGCAGAAGTGCCGATTGGCACGCTGTATCAATACTTCGCCAACAAGTACGTGCTGATCTGCGAGCTTGACCGCCAGGACACCGCCGAAATGCTGGCGGAGGTAGAGCGATTCTCCCAGCGCGTGCCGGCCCTGCAGTGGCCGGACTTTCTCGAGGAGTTCATTGATCGCATGGCGCGGGTCTGGCGCGAGGACCGTTCGCGCCGCGCGGTGTGGCATGCCGTGCAGTCCACGCCGGCCACCCGCGCCACGGCCGCTGATACGGAGCTGTCTCTGCTCAAACCTATCGCCGAGATCATCGAACCACTTGCCCAAGGCATGAACGAGTCCGCCCGAGTGGAAATTGCGGCCTTCCTCGTCCACACCGTAGTCTCGCTGCTCAACTACAGCACCATGCGCTCGGAGGAGAGCTTCGATGGCGTGGTGGAAGAAATTAAGCGCATGCTCATCGCCTATCTCTTTGCCATCGCCACCAGCGCCTAGATCATGGCGTGGGTTATGGCGTGTGCCGCGAAAGGTGCACGATAGCGGTGGCGTAATCACCATCATGGCTGATGGACAACGCCGGTGAAAAATCCCCCAAGGACTCCCGCGCGAGGCGGGCAATCTCCCCCCGCAGCTCGAGTGCTACGCGCCCCCACGCATCGGGGCGGACCTCAATCTCGGCCCAGTCCACGGCCTCCTCCGCTAGGACCGGCGGATGCCCGTAGAGCGCTTGCGACCACGCCTTGATGAAGGCCTCCTTCGCCGCCCAGCGCCCTGCGAGGTGCTGCGCGCGGGCAGCACCGCTCAGTCCACGGGCCTGCGCCACGCGCAATTCGGAGGCGCTGAAAACCTGCGCGAAGTGCGTGCCGGGAAGCTCCAGCTGCTGGGCAAAGGAGGGGATGTGCACCAGGTCGGTGCCCACGCTCACGCCACTCATAGTCATGCAGGCCAGCTTAGTTACGCCAACTGTGGCCTAGCGCGCCAGCTCCTGTTTGAGCTCCTCCAGCTCGTCGCCGCCGGCCATCCACTGGGTCAGCTCCGGCAGCGTGACCTCCTCCTTGGAGGCATCCAGCGACATCTGCCCCACCGTGAGCACGATGAAATGATCGCCCACGAGGTAGGCGTGCTGCGGGTTGTGCGTAATGAACACCACGCCCATGCCGCGTTCGCGGGCGGCGTCGATAAAGCGCAGCACCATGCCCGATTGCTTCACGCCGAGCGCGGCGGTCGGCTCGTCCAAGATGATGTAGCGCGCGCCGAAGTAAATGGCGCGAGCAATGGCGACCACCTGGCGCTGGCCGCCGGAGAGAGCTGAGAGTTCCACGGAGACGTCGCCAAGCTCAATGCCCATCTCGGCCAGCTGGTCATGCGTAATCCGCTTCATTTCTTCTTCACGCAAGCTCCCCAGCGCCCCGGTGAGCTCCTGACCCAAGAAAAAGTTGCGCCACACCGACAGCGAAGGCACCAGCGCCAAATCCTGGTACACGGTAGCTATACCAGCATCGAGGGAATCGCGCGGGCTGGTGAAATTCACCTCTTCCCCATCGACGGTGATGGTGCCGCCGGTGGGCTGGTTGAGGCCGGCGAGGATCTTGATCAGCGTGGATTTGCCCGCGCCATTATCACCCAGAACGCAGGTCACTGCGCCTTCCTTGACGCGGAGGTTGATACCGCGCAGGGCATGGAAGTTGCCGAAGGTTTGGGAAATATCGTGCAGCTCAATCATGGTTATCGCTTCCTCGTAAAGTTGGCCACCGAGGTGTTCGTGAGCACAGCAAAGAGCAGCATCGCGCCGAGGAAGAACTTGAACCAGTCAGGGTTCCAGCCGGCGTACACGATGCCCTGGTTGGTCATGCCGAAAATAAGCGCGCCGATGGCGGTGCCCACCGCGGTACCGCGCCCACCGGTCATGGAGCAGCCTCCAATGACCGCAGCGATGATGTAGAGGAACTCGTTACCAATGCCTTGGCCGGCCTGGATGGAGTCGAA
This sequence comes from Corynebacterium sp. c25Ua_47, assembly GCF_039907205.1. Lineage (NCBI taxonomy): Bacteria > Bacillati > Actinomycetota > Actinomycetes > Mycobacteriales > Corynebacteriaceae > Corynebacterium > Corynebacterium sp. c25Ua_47. Next base: position 40,574 of record NZ_JASBOH010000010.1, read on the forward strand.
GGCAAAAAGGGTATGCATGCCCACGAACCACGCTGCAAATCCGACGAGCATGAACAGCGCCACCTTGACGCGGCGCACGGGAACGCCGACGGCGCGGGCGGCTTCATCGTCGCCACCAACGGCGAAGATCCAATTTCCCCAGCGCGTCTTGTAGAGCACCCACGAGGCAATAGCGACGAAGAGGATCCACCAGATGACGGTAGCGCGGATGCTCAAGCTGCCGATGTGGATAGTGCCGGCAAAAATGACGCGAGCAGAGCCGAAGCCCTCCATGTCCGAGATAATCGGGGTTGCTACCTGGCCGGTGACCAGCTTGGTAATCGCCAGGTTGAGACCCTGCAGCATGAGGAAGGCCGCCAGGGTGATGAGGAAGGAGTCAATCTTGGTGCGCACCACAAGGAAGCCGTTGAGCGCACCGATGGCCAGTGCGGTGATGAGGGACAGCCCCACGCCCACCCACGAGTTGAGGTGGAAGTTGTAGTTGAGCATGGTGGCCACGAGCGCCGCGGAGGTCACCGCCACGCCCGAGGACAAATCAAACTCGTTACCAATCATGAGCAGGCCCACCGCCAGGGCCACGATACCCAGCGTGGAACTGGCGTAGAGCACCGTGGAGAAGGCCTCCACTGAGCGGAAGGCGGGCGCCACGATCATGAAGAGGACGAAGATGACCACCGCGCCGAGCAGGCTGGCCAACTCTGGGCGGCGGATGAGGCGCGCGAAACCGCTGCGACGGGTCAGGCGCGTATCGGCGGGGCTAGATAGAGCCTCGTCTGATGCAGTAGCGGTTTCGCTCATCGCAGACCTGCCTTAGCGGATTCGGAGATGATGTCCACGTTCGTGGAATCCACGAAGGAGGGGCCGGTATACACGGGGCGGCCGCCGCCCATGGTGGAGCCATTGCGGTGTGCCAACCACAGCGAGTCGACAGCGAGGTAGCCCTGCATATAGGGCTGCTGATCGACGGCCCACTCGATGCGGTTGTCCGCGATGGCGTCGACAAGTTCGGCGTTGGTGTCGAAGGTGGAGACCTTGGCCTTGGAGGAGGCGTCGGCAACCGCGTCGGCGGAGCGCATAGCCACGGAGGCCTGCAGCGCCATGATCCAGTCGATGGAAGGATCTTGGCTCAGCTTTGCGTTGATGGTGGATTGCGCTGAGGTCAGATCCTTGCCGTTGACATAGAGGATTTCCACCTTGCCGTTGTCTAGGCCTTCCTTCACGCCGGCGCAGCGCGACTCCTGTGAAGAGTTGCCCTGCTCGTGGATGACGCACAGAACGTGCTTGGCGCCATCGTCCTTGAGCCGCTCGCCGGCCTTGGTACCGGCCACCTTTTCCTCTTGGCCGAAGAAGGCGCTCATGCCGTACTTCTGATAATCATCCATGCCGGCGTTAAGCCCCACGGTGGGGATGCCGGCATCCGCGGCCTTCTTGGCTACCGGCCCGATCGCCGCAGAGTTGGGCATGGTTACGGCAATGCCGTCCACACCGGAGTCAATGGCGGATTGCACCAAGTTAGCCTGGTTGGGCGCTTCCGGGTCGGAGGAGTAACGCAGCTCGATGTTGTCCTTGCGGGCGGCGTCCTCCGCACCCTTGCGCACGAGATCCCAGTACGTATCACCCGGCGCGCCATGGGAAATCATGGCGACGACAAGGCGCTCGGTGTCGACGCCACCGGCTAGCTCGCCGTCCGCTTCGGGGCGGGGCGCGCCACCGGTGGCGGAGCAGGCGGCAAGCAGAGTGGCGGCGACGACCGAAATAAGGCCTAGTAGAGGCTTCTTAGCTTTATTCACTCTTGCATGGTGCCCCAGATGTCAGGACTTCTCCAACCCGTCTGACCTGCTTCTTTATCGTTCCAGAGGGTGCGAGCTGGGGATTCACCACCGCGTGCTACCCCCGTTGCGTTGTGCCTCCTCCCTCCGGATCCAGGATGCCATCGCGCAGGCGCGCGGAGTCGCTCAGCAACACCGCGGCCTCTCGTTCGGTCACCTCGGCGGCTGTGCCCGGCCCTAAATTGCGGTTCGTCGGCCGCTCGTACAGCGCTGCTCCACCGCGCATGGCCTCTTCCAAGCGCCGCAGACCACGACGCTCGCGTTCGGTAGCGGCTGCCCGCCAGGCTTCGGCCACGCCCTCACCCTGCTCGCGGGCCAACGCGGCAAAGAAAGCACCCGGGTGGACCAGCGCGATGAGGGCGGAAACATGCCCGAAGCCCAGGGAGGTCACCAGGCCTGCCTTGGGTGGGGTGCGGCGCAGGTCCAGCGGCTGGCGCAGCCACACCAGGTGCGGGTGGCGGCGCAGCACGGGGTCGACGCAATCAAGCGAACGGTTCGGCGGGAGAATTCCGCTGCGCAGCACCTGCGACAGTCCCACAAGCTGGAAGGCGGCGGCACCGCCCTTGGCGTGCCCGGTCAGGCTCTTCTGCGAAATCACATACAGCGGGTTGCCGGGGCTGCGGCCGAGTGCGGCGGCGATGCGCTCGTGCAGATCCGATTCGTTGGGGTCGTTGGCGTTGGTGGACGTATCGTGCTTAGACACAACGGCGATATCGTCCGCGCCCACGCCGAGGGCCCTCAGCGAGCGGGCAAGGCGGGAGTCCTGCCCACCCCGCGCCGCGGAGAGCGCGCCCATGCCCGGCGCGGGGATGGAGGTGTGTGCGCCGTCGGCGAAGGACTCGGCAAAGCCCACCACGCCAAGCACCGGCAGCCCCATCTCCGCCGCAAAGGTTCCCCGCGCAAGCAGGATGGTCCCGCCGCCTTCGGATTCCACGAAGCCGCTGCGGCGGCGGTCGTTGGCGCGGGAGAAGAAGCGGTGCTCAATCCCCTTCGCCGCCATCTCGGCACTATCGGCCGTGGCCGCCATGTCACCAAAGCCGGTAATCCCCTCGATGGACAGGGCGTCGATACCACCGGCCACGACGAAGTCCGCCTTGTGCAGGCGCAGCTTGTCGACGCCCTCCTCCACCGACACCGCCGCCGTGGCACAGGCGGCCACCGGGTGCACCATCTGGCCATAGCCGCCGACATAGGACTGCATCACGTGCGCAGCAATGACGTTGGGCAGCGCTTCCTGCAGGATGTCATTGGGCCGCGGCTGGGCCAAGAGCTTATCGACGTACAGCGAGCGCAGCGCCTCCTGACCCGCCATGCCGGTTCCCTGGGTGGAACTCACGCGCGCCGGGTGGACGTGGGTTAAGAGCTCGGCCGGACTAAAGCCTGCGGAGAGGAAGGCATCCACGGTGCACACCAGGTTCCACAGGGCGAGGCGGTCGAGGTTATCCACCATGTCCGCCGGGATGCCGTAGACCTGTGGGTCGAAGCCCTCCGGTATCTGGCCGCCCACAAAGCGGGTCATGGCCACGCGCCGCGGTACCCGCACCGCGGAGCCTGCGGGCCGTGTGACCTGCCATTCGACCTCACCGTTCGGATCAGTGACGCGGCGCAGCGTAGCGCCTTCGCAGCTATCAACGAAGCTGCGCGCCGTCTCCTCGTCCTGCACAGTGAAGCTCAGCGGCTTCTCCAAGTAGATGGTGGTCAGCTCGGGCGCGAGGTTATCCACCATGGGCAGGTGCGGGCCGAAGTCATCGTGGAAGCGCCGCACACCAATCCCGGCGAGCACCTCGTCGTGGAAGCGCGCGTAGACGTCTTCCTCGGCTATCTCCTCGCCTTCGGCAGTCAACCAGCCGGCCGTGTGCTCATCCCAACTGATGAGCCCGCGGCTCCACGCCAGCTCCAGCACGCCAGCCGCAGAGAGCTCTCCACCGACCTCCGCCTCATAGCGGGTACGCGAGGAGCCCAGCGGACCGAGCTCTCCCGCGCCAACGATGACCACCATGTCCTCGAGGGACTGCGTCACCGTGTTGAAGTCGGGGCTGGTCCACTCTGCAGGCTTCAACACATTCGGCAGGGCCTTCGCCGTTCGCGGAGCCTTCTCTTCGCCCGATCTAGCAGCTGCGCTCGATGCATCTGCATCCTCTGACTGTGAATCCCGGGCAAGCGCGGCTAGGTCTAGCTCGGCCTCGGCCAGCCCGCCGGTGAGGTCAAAACTCAGCGGTGAAGACGCTGCCTGGGCGCGAATGTGGGGGGAGGCGGTGGCGTCGATAAGCTGCACCGCCATCTCCTTCGCCGAGAAGGTCCGCACGCCGCGGGCCTCCACCTGAGCAACCAATGGATCGTTGCCGCCCATCAGGCCGGTGCCGCGCACCCACCCGATGTGGGCATGCACCAGCGAGGTCCGCGCACCCCAGCTGGATTGCTCGGAAGACCAGCGGTTAACCAAGGCGTCGAGGGCCGCCTTGGCCTCGCCGTAGGCGCCGTCGCCGCCGAAGCGCCCGCGGTTCGGCGAGCCCGGAAGCACCACGTGTAGCCGGTGGCCAACATGTGTATCCGCGCCCACGGCGGACAGCGACGCGATGAGCTTCTCCACCGACCACAGCAGCAGACGCATCTGGGACTCCGCCCCTGCCCCGGCATCCTGGAGGGTGCCCGCCACGCGCGGCGCGGCGAAGGGCAAGAGCAGGTCCGGCACGTAGGCCGGCTTCAGTTGCACGGACTCGCCACCTACGGTGGCGGTGTGCTCCGCCGCAATCCATTCCACGAGCGCATCCACGTCCGCGAAGGAATTGAGGTTTGCTGGAACGACCCACAGCGCCGCCGCGCCGACGGCACGGTGACGATAGAGCTGCTTATAGAACTCGAGGCGCTCGTGGCCCAGCTGGGAGGTTGTGGCAATCACGGTTGCGCCCTCCGCAAGCAATTCCCCGATGAACTCCGCGGCGATTGAGCCTGGTGAGCCACCCGTCACCACCGCCACCTGGTCAGCGAAGAGCAACCCGTCGGCCGGGGTGCGGGCATCGCGGGCCAGATCCTCATAGCCGAAGTGCTCGGCTAGGAGCGCAACCTCCTCGCCGGCGCCCAACACGTCTAACTCGGGATCTGTTTCTCCGGCGGCGGCCGCGCGGGCGATGTCCTCGCGGGCGCTGGCCCAGCGGTCGTCGAGAAGCACTGCCTTGCGCGCATCAAAAGCGGGGGCGACGCGCTGCTGCCAGTCCGGCCCCAGCTCCGTGGCAACGAGTTGCTCCAGCTCCGTGTGTGCTGCGCTGTCCCACTGCTCAATCGGGGTCTCCTCACGGCCGAGGGCGGCGAGTGCGGCGCGGGCGGAGTCCTCCAGCGCCGATTCAAGACGCTCGGTATAGGCGCGCACCGCCTCCGGGTCCACGGTCTCGTGTGGCGTTGCCGCTGCGGCCTTCTGCAGCGCGATTCCTTCGCACTCGCCGGCAGCGCGCACCGCGGAGTCGATCAGTTCATCGAGCTCAGCTACCGACACCACGGCAGTCATGGGCAAGCTAGCCAAATCCCCGCCGCGCAGCGAGGAGCCCTCGCGCGTGCCCAGGACCATCTGCACGGTCGCGCGGTCGACCCAGCCCGGCCCCAATCCCCAGGTACTGCTCACGCGCTCGGCCACGTAGCTGGGCTTCTTGCCCGCCGGTCCCGTGAGCCGGTTGAGAGTCTGCGCGACCTGCTCTCTGAGGACCTCCCCGAAGGTTGCATAACCCGGCGCGCGCTGCGCCACGCTCTCCGCCAGCTGCGGGATGGCAGCATCCGCGGCATTCTCGATGGCGCTGATGCCGAATTCCACGCCAAGGTCAACGAGCAACTGGTTGCGGCGGGAGGACACGCCTTCCACGAGGGTTTCGATCGAATCAGTCGGCGCGATCTGGTCGGGGCGGACCTTGGTCCACAGCGCGATAAGCATCTCGAGGGCCTGGTGCACGCTCAGAGGGAGGTCCTCAACGGCGGCCGGCGCCTCCTCACGTGGTGCCTGCACGTTTTCTTCCTGGTGTGCCCTGTCGACTGCTTGCCTCGACTCAGATTCTGCCGGTCCCGTTTCGGCAGCGTCCGGCTGCGCAGCCACCTCCGCTGCTGAGTCGGGCACCGGCTCGGCGTCTTCGGCAAAGACTCGGCCCCGGTCGCGCTCGTAATTCAGCACCTCGATGCCTGCGCTGCCCGCGTACTGGGGCAGGCGCAGGGTTTGGCCCAGCATGTTGGTCAGCGTCGGCGCGGCACCAACGCCGACCTCGAGGAAACGCTTCACGCCGAGCTGCCCAAGGAACAGGTCCTGGGTCTCTATCCAGCGCACCGGGGAGGCAAACTGCCAAGCCAATAGCTCGATGAGCAGGGTTCGTCCCAAGCGCGCCGGGCTCGCCATGGCACCATCGAAATCCGCCAGGATCTCCGCGATGGGCTGCGAATCCACCACTTCTGCGATGTCCTCCACGAACTCGCGGCTGAGCGTGAAGGGCCGCGCCACGAGGTTAGGAATATAGCGCCCCACCAGTGCGTCGAGGTTGGTGTCTTCAGGGATGAGCGCGTCAAGGTGCGCGCGGAAGTCTGCCACGCCGCCCACTAAGCGGGAGGAGTGGAAGGGCACGTCAATCCCCGGGATGGGGATGACGGCACGTTGCCCAGGGGCGCGCCGCTCGGCGTCGCTCGCCAGCGCATCCAGGCCCGCCTTCGTGCCGGCGACCGCATACTGGCGCCCGGCAATATTGTGGTTGACCACCTCAAGGAACTCGCCGGTCTCTGCGGCCACGCGGGCGACATGGGCGAAGGCCTCGCCCGCGCTCATCCCCATCTTGTGCGGGCGCAGCGCTGCCAAACCGTAGAGCGACTGGCCCGCGGAATCACGCTCGACCAGACGGTGCATGGTGAGGCCGCGGACATAAACGATGTTCAGGACCGCCTCCAAGGACAGGACCTCGGCATAAGCGGCTAGGGCGTTGTACTCGCCCACCGAGTGGCCCGCGAAAAAAGCACCGTGCTCGAGGCCCCCGGATTCCTTGAGCGCTGCTATCTGTGCGCAGCCCAGCGTGGCCATGGCCACCTGCGTGAACTGCGTCAGATAAAGCACCCCGTCCGGGTGCGTGAAGGTCTCACCATCCACCACCACGGTGTCGGGGTTGTGGCGGACAATCTCCAGGATGGAGAAGCTCAAGCTCTGCCGCGTGTGCTTGTCCGCGCGCTCCCACACCGCGCGCGCCGCTGCGGATTCCGCATAGTCCTTCATCCCCATCCCCGGGGACTGAATTCCCTGGCCGGGGAAGGCATAGAAGGTGGTCGGACTGCTCATCGTCGCTCGCGCTTGCAGCACCGGCACGCCCTGGCTGGTGGCGGTCACGCTGCGGACCTCGCCGTAGCCGCCGCGCTTGTCGACGCCCACCCGATCCACCTCAAACTCCACCTCACTGCCCGGCAGCGCGGGTGCAAGCCAGGTAGCGGACCACTCGAGAACGCGAGCGCCGTCGAAAGCCGCGGCTGCTTGCGCCAGCGCCGAGGTCCACATGCCGTGGACGATGGGGCCTTCACGGTGCCCCGCCAATGCCGCTGCGTTCGCAGACAGGTGGATAGGGTTCCTATCCCCTGTTACCACGGCAAAGGGCCGCAGCGATTCCGGTGCCACCGCGGTGGTGCGGTGGCGGAAGGAGCGCGGAGTCTCCCGGAAGGACGGCTCTGCGCTGTTTTCTTGCGAGCCTTGAGCTGTGGCGCCCACGGTCTCGAGCGGGGCGTCACCACGCCGCCCGGTAATAAGGAAGCGCTCGTGCATCTGCGCGAAGTCATGGTCGCCGCCGCCTACCGCGGCGGCGACAGCAACGCTCACATCAATGAGGCGCCCCGAGGGCGTATCGCGAGCGTCTTTCAGTGCTGCGGTGTAGTTCAGTGCCAAGGGCTCGCAGCCCAGGGCGACGCTGCTGCGAAGCAGCTCCCAGGTGTCTGACTTGAGGCTCAGCGAGTGCTCGAGGTGGACCAGGTCAAGGAAGCCCTCCACCACCGGTTCCCCCGACTCCGTGTGGGCACTGGCCAGGACAGCGAAGGTCGCAGGCCAGGCGGGGCCGACGAGGACATCGGGCGAGACAGCAGCGCTCATCTCCCCGCTCGTCACCGCCACGTAGTGAGCAATGTCGGTGGCGCTGAGGTGAGCGCTGACCGTCGCGGTCCCGGAGCTAACGTCCGGAAGGTCACCGCCGACGGCCTGGCGCAGCAGCTCCCACATAGCGGTCTCGGCATCCTCGACCTTAACGAGTGGTGAGGCACCCGGAACGCGCGGCGGAGTGATGCGAACGCGCAGCTCAGCTCCGGAGTGAAAAGGAACGGTCAACCACATGGTGCCGTCGACCGCAGTGTCCAGCTCGGCCCCATCAAGTCCAAGACGCAGGGGGTTGGGCTGCTCGCGCCCCGCCCAATTTAGCCCCGGGGCGCGGCGGATGAACTCTTCAGTGCTGAAAGCGGGCTCGCCAGAGTCATCGTCAGTCCCGTCGAGAAGCGCAAGCGCCGCCTGCTCGAAGCGGCCTAGTATCTGTGCCACCGGTTCGTTGGCCTGCTCGATTCCCTCGACCGCCGCCGTGCCGGGGATGATGCAGACCTCGTCGGCCTCGTAATGCTCATCGTGAGCCTGCCACAAGGTGTCGCGGCGCCAGCGGCGGCGTACGTCGGAATCAATGACCGGCACAAAGTTTGCGGGTTTGCCGGGACCATCCACGAGCTGAATGAACCACGCGGCGTCGGTCGGGTGCAGCGCGGCGTCACCGTAGAGTTCGGTCAGCTGATTAATCGCCTCAGCCGGGTTCTCGCGGTCAACCTCAACGCGCAACTCGATCTCGCCGTGATCGGTCGGGTGAAGCCGGGCCTCAGCCCGCGCTACCATGCGCGTGAATCGATCAAACCAGGACTCATCAACCCAGCCGTCCAGGTAGGACAGCTCAAGGTAGCGCTGCAGCCACTCGGAGTAGGACATCTCATCGAGGTCGCCGAAGTAGGGCTTGCACGTGCGCCCGATGGCCTCAATGATCTCCGCGCGGCAGGTCTCCACGGCCGCGGCATCGCCGGCCACCTCATCCAAGAGCCGCCCGGCGCGGGCGAAGGAATTATCCAGCTCATGGATGTCCGCCCCTAGGTCCGAGCGGCCCGACACAACGTCCCCGCTGTGCGCGGCGACAAGAGCCTGCTTCACCGACTCGGATGCGGTGGATTCCTTCGCCGCCATGACAGCGGTGCCCATCATGATGGCATCGACTGGCGCCGCGGGCAGACCGAAGCGCTGCGCCCACGTACCCATCAGGTACTCCGCACCGCGCGCCGGGGTGCCGATTCCCCCACCAACGGCGAGGAGGACATTGTCGCGCTCACGGATCCGCGCGTAGGTAGCAACAAGGACCTCATCGAGACCTTCTAAGGAGTGGTGACCTCCAGCCGCGCTGCCTTCCAGCTGCATGATGATGGTGGTCTCGGGGAGAGCATCGGCGATACGGAGTACCTCCTCCACCTGCGCCGAAGTTCCCGGTTTGAAGGCGACCCACGGGATGTTCGCGGCGTGGAGCTTCTCCACCAGCTCCACGGCCTCCTCCACAGGCGGAATGCCAGCGGAGACGACCACGCCGTTGATGGGTGCTCCTCCTGCGCGTGCTCGCAGAATCGAGTTCGGCCCCTCAATCTGGCGACGCCACTGGGAAGCCGCAAGGTACAGCGCGTTGAACTGGGCATTCACCCCGGGCTGCAGCATCCGGCCCAGGGTATGCAGGCTCTCCTTCAAGATGTCATCGGTGTGCTGACCCCCGCCGGCCAGCTCCGCCCAGTGCCCGGCATTGGCGGCTGCGGCGACGATGCCTGGGTCCACCGTGGTGGGGGTCATCCCGGGGAGCATGACTGGTGAGTAGCCGGTGGCCCGTGTAAAGGCAGTCGCCAGACGCCCGCTTTCAACGCGCGGTGTCCACTCGGACCACGCGCGGGGCAGAGACGGTGCGCGGCCCGGCTCCACGAGCTGGGCCAATCCTTCCGCCGTCCCCACGGCAAGCGTGCTCACGCCGTGCCCGGCAACGAGCTCGCGCGTCAACGGCTCCACCCCGCGGGAAGGCCCCACTTCTAATATCCAGCGAGCCCCGGCTTCGAGCGCCGAGTCAATGCGCTCGGGCCAATCCACGTAATCCGTGAGCACGGCCCGCGCGAGCTGCGCGGTGATTTCTAGGTCCAAGCCGATTCGCTCCGCCCAGCTTTCCACCTGCTCCACCGCAAACTGCATGGTGGGATGGTGGAACGCTGCTGAAACCTCAAGGTCGGTGACAGCGATGGCGGCTGACTCCCCTTCCCGCCCTTCCTTGAGGTCCGAGCTCTCCTGCAGCGTGGCCTTCACTCGGGCGAGCTCAGCCGGTGTTCCAACGATGACGAAGCGCCCACGGCCGTTGTCGAGCCCGATGTGTGCTCCGACTTCGCGCAGTTGCTGTCTCGTCGCGCCCGTCACCGCCGCCATGGGCGCGCCCTGCGGGGTGCGTATGAGCCCAGCGCTGCGCGCGGTAGTCGTCATGGCTGCACCGATGAGGCGTGCCAGCGCCAGGGCCTCCGCTGGTCTCATGCGCTTCTCCACCACCGCTGCGGCGAGTACGCCTTGGGAGTGACCAATGCTGGTGACGGCGTCGTCGAGTTCTACTCCGTGCGCGCGCAAGCATTCGAGTACGGCCAGCTGCGCGGTGAGGATGCCGGGGGTGGAGAGTGCGGCGTCGTCCAGCGCATGTGCCCTCCCTGGCTCCTCGTCCGCCCACACCAGTGGCGCAAACCCGCGCGGCGCGGTGGGCAAGAGTTCGTCCTCCAGCGGGGCAAGGAGTTCCTCGGCTTCGGCGAGGTACTCCGCTATGAGTGGCCGGACGCCGGCAGCGAGGGCACTGCGCAGCGTCGGCAGCCAGGCATAGCCTTGTCCGGAGAAGGAGAGTGCGAAGGGCTCGGCGTCTAGGCGCGCGGACAAAGGCACAGAGACGTGGAAATCAGACACCTGCGCTACTCCCCCAAAGTGCGCACAACAAGCTGCACGGCCTCATCGAGGGAAGGATGCGATGTCGGCTTCGGCATACCGCAAAAGACCTGGCAGGCGTGATCCGGGATGACCTCCGCCGAGCGCGTAAGGCCGCGCTCGGCGAGGTACTCGTCAAAGAACATATCGATACTCATACCGTGTGCCGATTCTACCCACTAGGATCAATGCGTCATGGCCTCTCGTACCCCGTTCTTCATCGCCGCGCTGCTCAACGCCGCGGTGGCTGTGCTCGTGGCGATCGGCCTGCTCCTCCCCTCCCCGGCTGCTCCCCCAGCGGCGGGGCCGAGTGCTTCCACAACGACAGCGGAGCCCGCGCAAGAGTCCCCCGCAGAAGAACAGACCGACGAGGCCACGCCCGCGCCAAGCATTGCGCCGGACATTGCCGAGACGCTCGCCGCCTTAGAATCCCTGGAGGTCAAGGGCCGCGCCCCCATGACCGGTTATGAACGCGAGGAATTCGGCCAAGCTTGGTCTGATGACGTCTCGGTGGAGTTTGGCCACAACGGCTGCGATACCCGCAACGATATCCTCCGCAGGGACTTGGATCCGGAGAGCCTCGTGCTCAAGGAAGGAACCCACGACTGCGTGGCGCTCGCCGGTACTTTGCATGACCCCTATTCAGGCCAGGACATTGAGTTTCAGCGTGGGGCGCAGACCTCGAGTGCAGTGCAGATCGATCACGTTGTGGCGCTGGCCGACGCCTGGCAGAAAGGCGCCCAGCAATGGTCACCCGAAAAGCGCCGCAACTTTGCCAATGACCCACGCAACCTCCTTGCCGTCGATGGTCCTCTCAACCAGCAGAAAGGCGCTGGCGATGCCGCCACGTGGCTGCCGCCCAACAAAGGTTTTCGCTGTGAGTATGCGCGTCGCATCGTCGAGGTAAAAGCAGTCTATGAAATCTGGGTCACGGAGGCAGAAAAAGATGCGCTAAGCCGGCTCCTGCATGCTTGCTGAGCGTTCCTTACCCCTTATCTATTCAGCGCAATCCCCCTGCACACTACCCCCAAACTATGCGCATATTATTCACTCCCACCCAGGCAATCAGGCACGATTTGTGAGCCCAAAGAAGCTTTCAGTCCCTGCACCGACACTCCCCTGCTTGCAGATTTCTATAGGCCAATTAATATGTAATTAATACAAAGTTTTCACACGCGGGGAGTACCCCCATGAAACAAAAACAATCATTATTCCTCTCCTGTCTCACATTTCTTTTAATATGTGACACAGCACCTAGCCTGAGGTCTAGGTCACATGAGTGCCGTTAACTCTTATCGGCCGCCATACTCACCGAATCTGCCGAGACAAACCCTGCGAAGGAATAGTGATGTTCAAGTACATCATCAAGAAGACCGCCAGCTGGCTGGTAGTCATCTTCCTCGCGACTAATATCGCGTATCTCCTGGCCGCAACCTTCCTTGATCCCCGATCAAATTATGTCGGCCGCAACCCACCGCTCGAGCCGGAAGAAATCGGCCGCATCCTCACTCCGCTCGGACTCAATCCTGAGACCCCGCTTATTGAGCGCTGGTGGGGCTGGCTCTCTAACATTCTCTTCCACTGGGACTGGGGTACCTCCCCTCTCGGCGACCCGGTCAGCGCACAAATCGCTCACCGCGCACTCGTCTCGGCGCAGCTGCTGCTCGTCGCCACAATCCTCTCCGTCATCATCGGCGTTGGCCTCGGTGTCTACACCGCTTCCCGCCAATACAAAGCGGCTGACCGCTTCTGGCAGGGCGTTTCCATCATCACGATGAACACCCACGTGGTCGTCGCCTCCATTCTGGTTGTTGCCGGTGGCCTGTGGATCAACCGCGTCACCGGCCACCGCGTGGTCTACGTGACGGGCGCGTCCAGCCTCGGTGTCGAGGGCTTCTTCCCCAAACTTCTGGATATGGCGCAGCACCTCATCCTGCCGTCCATTTCCCTCATCATCATCAGTTACGCCGGGTATCACATGATGCAGCGCACCTTGCTGCTGGATAACCTGAACGCCGATTATGTGCGCACCGCCCGCGCCAAGGGCCTGACCCGTGCGCAGGCTATTCGCAAGCACGCCCTGCGCACCTCCATCATCCCGGTTGCGACCTCCGTGGCCTTCTCCGTTCCCGGCATTTTCACCGGCGCCATCATGACGGAAACCATCTTCGCGTGGAAGGGAATGGGCCAGTACTTCATCGAAACCATCAGCCGCAACGATGTCAACGGCACCACCGCCGTCGCCGCCTTCGGTGCCGTCATGATTGCTTTCTCCGCAATTCTGGCTGACCTCGTCGTCGTAGCCCTCGATCCGCGAGTAAGGGTGAGCTAAATGTCTCCAGAAAAGAAATCCACGTCGCCGCGCTCAGAAGCACGCCACACCGAGCGCCACCGCCGCAACGATCTCGCCATCGACACCGCCGCGGACAACCTTGGCGTGCGCCCGCATACCGCCACTGCTGACTTTTCACCGCAGACCGAACCCAGCGCACAGTCCGCACTTGGTTCCGGCGTCGATGTCGATGACGCACAGCGCAAGCAGTTCTCCAGCAACGAGTTCCGCGGCACCTCAAAGCTCAAGCTGTACGTTCGCCGTTTCTTTCGCAACAAGTTCGCGGCCGTCGGCCTCGTCATCTTCGTGTTGCTCACCCTGCTGGCCATCTTTGGCAGCCTGCTGACCCCCTGGGGTTTCGATGAGCCGGACTTCTTCAACCTGTCCACCGGACCTTCCTCCGAGCACTGGTTCGGCACGACCGATTCCGGTAACGATCTCTTCGCACAAACCGTCCACGGCCTGGGCCGCTCGCTCATCATTGCGCTTATCGTGTCGATAGCATCCACGGTTTTGTCCGCTTTCATCGGCGCGGCCGCGGCCATTTACGGAGGCGCGGTGGAAAAGGTCATCCTGGCCGTCATCCACTTCCTGCTGGCTATTCCGACCTTCCTGCTCATCGCTCTGGTGGTCTCCGATTCCGGCGGTGACTGGAAGCTGCTCATCGTGGTGCTCATCGTCTTCGGCTGGATGTACCCGGCGCGTGTCATCTGGGCCATGGCGCTGAGTGTGCGCGAGAACGACTACGTCCGCGCCGCGGACTACATGGGTGTTTCGCGCCTGCGCACCATCTTCCGCCACGTAGTGCCCAACATCGGTTCGCTGCTCATCATCCAAGCGGCCCTGGGCGTGGTGTCCACCATCATGTCGGAGACCGCGCTGTCCTTCTTGGGCTTGGGCGTGAAGCTTCCCGACGTCTCCCTGGGCACCCTCCTGGCCGGCGGCGCCAACGCCGTCGAGGCTTCACCCTGGCTCTTCTACTTCCCTGCAGGCATCCTCACGCTGCTGACCGTCTCCATGGCGTTCATCGCCGACGGTCTGCGCGACGCCATTGACCCCAACTCGAACTCTGGAGGCCGAGCATGACCCCGCAGAATACTGCGCATAACGCCAACGCCGTCCCGGCCAGCCGCGCTACCGATCCCGCCGCGTCCGCCGACCCGGTTCTGTCCGTACGCAATCTGTCCGTCACCTTCCCCTCGGAGGCCGGCTCCGTCCACGCCGTACGTGGCGTTGACTTCGACCTTATGCCGGGCCGCACCCTGGCCATTGTGGGCGAGTCCGGCTCCGGTAAGTCCGTCACCTCAATGGCGGTTATGGGTCTGCTGCCGGATTACGCCAAGGTGGAAGGCTCCGTGGTCTATGCCGGCACCGAGCTCATCGGCAAGTCCGACAAGGAGATGTCGAAGATCCGCGGCAAGGACATCGCCATGATCTTCCAGGACCCGCTCTCCTCCCTGACCCCGGTGTTCTCCATCGGCGACCAGCTCATCGAAGCCATCCAGACCCACCGCGATGTCTCCACGAAGGAGGCGGAGAAGGAGGCCATTCGCCTGCTCGAACTCGTCGGCATTCCGGAGGCGGACAAGCGCGTGAAGTCCTTCCCGCACGAGTTCTCCGGTGGTATGCGTCAGCGCGTGGTCATCGCCATCGCCATGGCGAATAACCCGCGCGTCATCATCGCCGACGAGCCCACCACGGCCCTCGACGTCACCATCCAGGCTCAGATCCTGGAGGTCCTCAAGGTGGCGCAGCGCGAAACCGGCGCCGCGGTCATCATGATTACCCACGACATGGGTGTCGTGGCCGGCACAGCCGACGACGTCCTCGTCATGTACGCCGGTCGCCCGGTGGAGCTGGGCGATGTCGACACCATCTTCAACAACCCCAAGATGCCCTACACCGTGGGTCTTCTCGGGTCGACGCCGCGCGTCGACAAGGCCACCGATGAGCCGCTGACCCCCATAGCGGGTACCCCGCCGCGGCTGATTGAGGTCGCCGCCGAGTGCCCCTTCGCCGACCGTTGCCCAGTGGTGATGGACGAGTGCCGCACCATGGAGCCGGAGCTGCGTGAGCTTGGCGACGGCCCCGGCCACTACGCCTCCTGCCTACGCTCCGATGAAATTGAGGACGGCACGATTGGCGGCGAGCGCATGTACCCACTACCGAAGATTTCCGCCGATACCTTGGGCGATACGCCCTACGACCAGCGCCCCGTCACCTTGGAGGTCAAGAACCTGGTCAAGGACTTCCCGCTCATCAAGGGAGCGATTCTCAAGCGCCGCGTCGGCACCGTCCATGCGGTCAAGAACGTCAGCTTCGACGTACACCAGGGCGAGTGCTTCGCCATCGTGGGCGAGTCCGGCTCCGGCAAGACCACCACCCTGCTGGAAATCATGGACCTCAACCCACCAGAGGGCTCCACCATCGTGGTCAACGGCACCAACACCTCCGGCTTGAGTGCGTCGGCACGCCGCAAGCTGCGCAAGGACATCCAGATCGTCTTCCAGGACCCAATGAGCTCGCTCAACCCGCGCATGACCATCCGTGAGATCATCGCTGAGCCGCTGGAATCGCTGGGGTACGAGGGGGACGTCGGCCAGCGCGTGGCTGAGCTGATGAAACTCGTCGGCCTCGAATCCCACCAGGTGGACCGCTTCCCCGGACACTTCTCTGGCGGACAGCGCCAGCGCATCGGCCTGGCCCGTGCTCTGGCCACCAACCCCTCCATCGTGGTGCTCGACGAGCCCGTCTCCGCCCTCGACGTGTCCATCCAGGCTGGCATCATCAACCTGCTGCATGACCTGAAGAACCGCCTCGGTATTTCCCTGGTGTTCGTCGCCCACGACCTCTCCGTGGTGCGCCACCTTTCCGACAAGGTCGCCGTGATGTACAAGGGCGACTTCGTGGAATACGGCCCCACGGACGAGGTCTTCGACAACCCGCAACACGCCTATACCCGCGCGCTGCTCTCCGCCATCCCGGTGCCGGATCCAGCCGTGGAACGTGACCGGGTGCGCGAGATTTACCAGCCCGCCGAAACCCCGGCTTAGCAAGACTTATAACTAAATACTCCCCGTCTCCATGTTTCCTCTCGAAAGGACACAAAAATGAACATGAAGCTCCGCAGGACCGCCCTCGCAGTGGTCACCGCCTCTGCCCTCATTCTCACCGGCTGCGCCTCCGACGGCGGCTCCGGCAGCTCCGATGGCTCCAAGGACTCCAGCAACTCCGCAGCCGGCGAGAAGCTGGACGTCAAGCTGGACGGTTCCTACAACGCCAAGGACCGCTCCGAGCTCAAGCAGGGCGGCGAGCTGCGCCTGGCCATCACCGAGATCTCCCAGCAGCAGAACCCCTTCCAGGCCGACGGTACCCGCTACACCAGCGACGTCTGGAAGTTCTACAACCCGCAGATCGGTCTTTTCGACGGATCCGGCGAGTTCCACGTCAACAATGACTACATCACGGACGTCAAGGACGAGGAGAAGGACGGCAAGACCGTCGTCACCTACACCATCCACGAGAAGGCCCAGTACAACGACGGCACCCCGATTGACTGGAAGGCCTTCGAGAACACCTGGAAGTTCAACAACGGTGAGGACGAGGAGGCTAACGTCTCCTCCACCGATGGCTACGAGCTCATCGAGTCCGTCGAGCCAGGTGAGAACGACAAGCAGGCCGTCATCACCTTCAAGCAGGCATACCCCTGGTGGCAGGGTCTGTTCAACATCCTGCTCCCGCCGCAAATTGACTCCGCCAAGAAGTTCAACGAAGCCTACCTCGGTGAGGTCCACCCAGAGTGGGGCGCGGGCCCGTTCAAGGTTGAAAACGTTGACTTCCAGAGCGGCAGCGCTACCTTCGTCCCGAACGAGAAGTGGTGGGGCGATAAGCCTTTCCTGGACAAGGTGACCTACCGTCAGATGGAGGATCAGGCCTCCATCAACGCGTTCAAGGCCGGCGAGATTGACGCCACCGGCGTGGGCAACAAGGAGCGCCTGGCTGCAGTCAAGGACATGCAGGGCATTGAGATCCGCACCGCCATGGCCCCGTCCAACTCGCTCATCGTTCTCAACTCCAAGAACGAGATTCTTTCCGATGCCAAGGTCCGCGAGGCCATCATGACCGGTATCGACCGCTCCACGCTGTCCGGCATCCGCTTCAACGGCCTCAACGGCTACACCGAGGAGTTGCCGGGATCCTTCAACCTGTACCAGACCCAGGAGGGCTACGAGGACAACTTCGGGTCTGTGGTGAAGTTCGATGCCGAGAAGGCTAAGTCCCTGCTCGACGAGGCCGGCTGGAAGGAAGGCGGCGACGGCATCCGCGAGAAGGACGGCAAGAAGCTGTCCATGCGCTACACGCTGTTGGGTGATTCTTCCATCAGCAAGGCCCTGGCCACCGCCACCCAGAAGATGATGAAGGACATCGGCGTGGACCTGAAGGTGGAGGAGCGCCCGTCCGCGGACTTCTCCAAGATCACCTCCTCCTATGACTTTGATGTCTTCCCCATGGGCTTCTCCTCCGGCGATCCGTTCGGTGTGGCCTACTTCGGCCAGATTTACCGCTCCGGCTCCCAGCTCAACCGCTCCGGCACGGGTACCCCGGAGATGGACAAGAAGATCGACGAGCTCTCCCAGATCGCCGATCCAAACGAGCAGATCAAGGAAGCCAACAAGCTGGAGAAGGAAGCACTGGGTCAGTTCGGCATTATGCCGATTTACAACGGCCCGGCCATGGTGGCTACCAGCCCGGACATCGCGAACTTCGGCGCCAACTCCTTCGCCGTCATCGAGGTGGAGAACATCGGCTACACCAAGTAAGTAGCGCGCCAGGCACCGCGTCTCATTATTCGCAGTGCCTAGCCACTCCATACGCCGTGTAGGGGCAACGACAAGAGGGCCTTCCCAAACTGCGGGAAGGCCCTCTTCGTGTGTTTTAGCTGTCTTTAGTTGTCCTTGTTGAGCTGGTTGCGCAGCTGGTCAAAGTAGTCGCGCGCGCTCTGCGGCTGGTTGTTGCCCTGCGGCGGGGCCGGGAAGCCGGAGAACTGACCAAAGCCCTGGCCCTGCTGTGCGTTCTGCACCTGCTCCTGTGCCTGTTGCTGGGCGCGCTGCGCCTGCTCCATCAGCTCAGCATCGCGGCGGGCACGCTCATCGCGCTCGCGGCGCTCCTGCTCCTCACGGCGGCGACGCTCAGCAGCGGCGTTCTCGCGGCTGTGTTTTGCTTCGCCGGCCGGCACCTTCGGCTTCGGGGCTTCATTAATAGCGTTAGTGGACAGCAACGTATCGCGCATACCACCGAAGAGATCCTGCATGCCGCCCGGGTTAGACGGCATGTACAGCACGTTGGTGTGGGCGCGGTCGGCCACATCCACCATGGCGTCGAGGTACTGGGAGACCAGCATGAGGGTCTCGGGGTTCTCCTGCACGCCGGCAGCACGCAGCAGCTCATACTGCTGGGCAATACCTTCGACGATCTCCTTACGTTGGTCAGCCACACCGCGACCCTGCAGCTTCTTAGCCTCGGCCGCACCCTCGGCTTCCTTGACCACGCGGATCTTCTCGGCCTCCGCCTGGGCTACGGCTGCCTCGCGCTCACGCTGCGCCGCGTTAATGGAGTTCATGGACTCGCGCACGCGGGCATCCGGGCGAATATCGGTGACCAGGGTATTGACGAAGTTCCAGCCGTAGGCGGCCATGTTATCGCGCAGGGACATCGCCACGTTGCGGGCGATGGTGTCCTTGGAAGAGAAGGAATCATCCAGATTCATGTTTGCCACGGAGGAACGGACATTGTCCTGCACGTAGGCCACGATCTGCTGCTCGTGGTTGGACAGGGTGTAGAAGGCCTGGCGCTCGCTGCCCTGGACTACCTCATACTGCACGGCAACGGGGATCTGAACGAAGACGTTGTCCTTGGTCTTGGTTTCCACCATGACATCGAGCTGACGGATTTGCAGGCTGATCTTGGCGCGCACGCGGTCGACGTAGGGCAGCTTGAAGTGCAAGCCCGCGTGAGCAACGTTCACGAACTTACCCATCCGCTCAATGATGGCGGCTTCCTTCGTCCGGACGATGAAGAAACCGTCGAAGGCGGTGGCAATAATAAGTAGGAGAATCACGCCAATGACGATGAGACCGGCCATAGGCTTATCCTTTCTGCTCGATTCAGATTTTCCTAACCAGTGTGCCACACGGTGACCACCACCACATCTCGAGGGAGATCACTCCCCGAGCTCACTCGGAGCCTTTAATGCTCGTCAGCTACTCGGAAGAGCTCACCCAGAATCCCCGCGCCGTCCTCACTAATCCCATTGTGCTGGAAGCGGTTGGTCACCACTGGGCGCAAGTCGCGATAGGTCTCCGCCGTGGCTAGGGAATCCTCGAAGGGCACGAAGATATCGTCGAGGTAGATGGCGGCGGAGGCGGTAACGGGGGCGTCGGCAAGCGCGGCAGCATCGTACGGAGAGCTTGCCCACTCGTGGGCGGCGAGCTCCTCGGCAGCCTGCTTGAAGGGGCGCAGCGCCGGGTCCTCATCGAACTGCCAAGGGAAAATGTGCTCACCGGTCAGATAGGTGCCGCCTTCGGCGAACTCGGGGAATTCCTCGCGTATGCGGTGCGCCGCCCAGCCGGTGACGGCTTGGCCGCCGACGCCACCGTAGATGGATTCATGAATCGCCGCGTACAGCGGGCCGGCCTGGAAGCTCACGCGGCTGCCGACGTCGTTGAGGAAGTCCGAACGCAAGCGCTTCTCACCGTTCACGGTGCGGAAAGGTTCCTCCAGCAGGTAACCCAGAGAATCGAATCCGGTACCGCGGCCCAGTTCGATGCCGATGGTGCGGAAGCGGCGCGAGGACAGTCTCTCCCCCGTCGGCAGCAGCTCCTCCGAGTTGTCCAGGTGGTGGATAATCTCCTCGACGCGAGCTTGAGCCCACGGGAACTGGGCATAGAAGCGCTCGTGGCGGACCTTGAGCTTGGCAAAGGTCGTACGGTAGAGCTCATCCGCGCCCTTGGTCAGGGTGGGCAGGCCGCCGGTGAGGAAGGCACGCCCGATGGAATCGGGGAACATCGAGGCATAGGCGGTAATGATGAAGCCGCCGAAGGATTGGCCGAAGAGATCCCAGGAATCCTCGCCGAGGTGCTCGCGCAGGTGCTCGGCATCGCGCACGATATTCTCCTGCCGCAGCTGCGCTAGGCGCGCAGCGCTGCGATCCTCAGCCGGGCTGAGCTCATCGATGCGGTGGCTGCGCCCGGTGCCGCGCTGGTCCATAAGTATCCAGCGGTAGCGCTCCAAGCCCTTTCCGATGAGCCCGGTGGCACCCGTCGGCCGCGGCGCCGGGAAACCCGGCCCGCCCTGGTTATAGAGCAGCGCCGGGTAATTCTCACCGCCGGGAGGGATGATTTCCCGGGCGTAAAGCTCGAACTCCCCCGCGGCGGGATTGTCATAGTCCCAGGGGACGGTGATGATGTGTTCCTTGATGGTGTGGCCGAAGCGTTTCATGCTTCTAGTAGACCACGAAACCTTCCTTGCGGAATACCTCGCGGATCTCCTCCACGTCTTCCGGCTTCGGCGGCTTCGTATCCTCCAGGGTGTACGGGTAGCCCAGCTCGTGCCACTTGTCCGCGCCCATGTTGTGGAAGGGCAGCACCTCGACGCGCTCAACGTTGCTCTTCCAGCGGGAGACAATTTTGGCTACGTTGGCGACATTCTCGGGGCCGTCGGTAAGCCCCGGCACCACCACGAAGCGGATCCAGACCGGCTTGCCTATGGCGTTGAGGCGATCCCCAAAATCGATCGTCGGCTGCAGCTCGCGGCGGGTGACCTTCTTATAGGTCTCCTCGTCACCGGACTTGACGTCGAGCAGCACCAGGTCGATGTTGTCTAGATCCTCATCGCGCAGGCGCGCCCCGAGGTAACCCGAGGTGTCGATCGTCGTGTGGATGCCTGCATCGTGGACTTCCTTGAGCAAGCGCCGTGCGAAGGCGATCTGGAAGAGCGGCTCACCGCCCGAAATGGTCAGCCCACCACCGGAGGCCTTGAAGACGGGCTTATAGCGCTTGATGCGCTTGACCACATCCTCGATGCGCTCCAAGGTTCCGACCTTCATCTCCATGGTGTCGGGATTGTGGCAATACTGGCAGCGCAACGGGCACCCGGACATAAACATGGTCATGCGGGTTCCAGGCCCATCCACGGCCGTCACCAGCTCCCAGGAGTGCACCAGTGCGACGTCGCCGGAGCGGCGGGCCTGCATCAACTCCGGGCGGGTGTAGCCCTCGAGGTCGTTGTCCGTTCCTAAACCGGCGGCGGCGCCGCGCACCTTCTCCCCTTCTTCTGGGGTAAGGCGCACGACGCCGGTAATGCCATCTGCCATTTAGGAGCCCTGGTGGAAGGTACGGGAGATGACGTCCAGCTGCTGCTCGCGGGTGAGCTTCACAAAGTTGACCGCGTAGCCGGAAACGCGAACCGTGAGGTTCGGGTACTTCTCCGGGTGCTCAACGGCGTCCTCCAGGGTGGACTTGTCCAGGACGTTGATGTTGGCGTGGTAGAGGCCCGAGTCCATGTTGTTGGCGGTGCGGTTGGCCTTCATGGTGGCGAGGCGCTCGTCAAAAGTTGGGGTTGCCATGATGTGTTCTCCTTAGGAAGTGGTGTGGACGTGGTCTATTCAGAATCCATGATGAAGCCGGCATCAAGGACGCCCACCAGGTTGGTGATGCGCTCCTCCGGGGTGCGGCCCAATCCGGATGGGGTGATGGTGTTGGTCAGCGAGATGCCATCGAGGGCATCCTTGTAATCCAACTTGCCCACCGACAGCATGGAGGCGACCATGCCGTGGTTATCCGCGCCGTTCTCCGGATTAGCGCCCGGGGCGAACGGGGTACCTGCCTCGTGGCCGGACGGGAAGGAACCAGTTGCCTTGCCGTAGACCACGTTGGAAGTAATGGTCAGCACCGACTGGGTCGGAATGGCGTTGCGGTACATCGGGATGGCCTTAATCTTCGCCATGACGGTGTGGACGATGGTAGCGGCGATGTCATCGGCGCGGTCATCATCGTTGCCGTAGAAGGGGAAGTCACCTTCCGTCTTGTAGTCCACGATGAGGCCGGTCTCATCGCGCACCGGGTAGACCTTGGCGTACTTAATGGCGGAAAGCGAGTCAGCCACGATGGACAGGCCGGCGATACCGCAGCCCATGGAGCGCACGATATCGGAATCGTGCAGCGCCATCTCAATGGACTCGTAAGCGTACTTGTCGTGGCAGTAGTGGATGATGTTCAGGGCCTCAACGTAGGTGCCGACGACCCAATCCAGCATCTCCTCGTACTTCTGCCAGACCTCGTCAAAGTCGAGCGGGCCATCGCCCTGGATAGGCTCATAACCATCCACGACCTGCTTGCCGCTGACCTCGTCGCGACCGCCGTTGATGGCGTAAAGCAGGGCCTTGGCGGCGTTCACGCGGGCACCGAAGAACTGCATTTGCTTGCCGACGGCCATCGGGGACACGCAGCACGCAATCGCGGCGTCATCGCCCCACTGGTCACGAATCTGCTTATCGGACTCGTACTGGATGGAGGAGGTCTCAATCGAGATGTGGGCGCAGAATTCCTTGTAGCCCGCCGGCAGCTGCGGATCCCAGAAGATGGTGATGTTCGGCTCCGGTGATGGGCCCAGGTTAATCAAGGTCTGCAGCAGGCGGAAGGAGGTCTTGGTGACCTGGTGGCGGCCATCAGTACCGAAGCCTGCATCGGTCCAGGTTGCCCAGTACGGGTCGCCGGAGAAGATCTGGTCATAGTCCTCGGTGCGCAAGAAGCGCACGATGCGCAGCTTGAGCACCAGCTGGTCGATGATCTCCTGGGCATCTTCCTCAGTGAGGATGCCTGCGGCGAAATCACGCTCAAAGTAGCAGTCGAAGAAGGCGGAAAGGCGGCCGATGGACATCGCTGCACCGTCTTGGGACTTGATGGAGGCCAAGTAGCCAAAGTAAGTCCACTGCACTGCTTCGTGGGCAGTCTTCGCCGGCTTCGAGATATCGAAGCCATAAGACTCAGCCATGATCTTGAGCTTCTTCAGGGCCTTGATCTGCTCGGCGTGCTCCTCACGGTAGCGGGCCCAGTGCTCGGAGAATCCGATATCACCGACTGCGCTCTTGGATGCTTCCTTCTCGGCGATGAGGTAGTCCACGCCATAGAGAGCCACGCGGCGGTAGTCACCGATGATGCGGCCGCGGCCATAAGCATCCGGCAGGCCGGTGATGATGTGAGAGGAACGCGCTGCGCGGATGCGCGGGGTGTAGATATCGAAGACTGCATCGTTGTGGGTCTTGCGGTAGCGCGTGAAGATCTTCTCGATCTCCGGATCGGTTTCCTTACCGGCTTCCTTAATGGCCTGCTTGACCATGCGCCAGCCACCGTTGGGCATCATGGCGCGCTTCAGCGGAGAATCCGTCTGCAGACCCACGATGACGTTGTCATCCTCACAGATGTAGCCGGCCGGGAAAGCATCGATATCGCTCGGGGTGTGGGTATCCACGTCGAAGATGCGCTTCTGGCGCTCGACGGACAGGTAATTCTTCTCCAAATGATCCCACACGCGTTGCGTCTTCTCGGTGGGTCCAGCAAGGAAGGAGGAGTCCCCGTCATAAGGGGTGTAATTGCGCTGGATGAAATCACGAACGTCAATGTTTTCAGTCCACGGGCCGGGCTCAAAGCCCTTCCATGCCTCGAACTGCACAGACTGTTCCGTTGCGGTGGTCACTATTTTGACTCCCTTCATAGTTCGCACGACGCGTAACACTTAGTCGCAGAAGGGCTGTGGGTGACTTCGGCTCACGGGCAATTCGGTCAACACGTATCGTCACCGAACCCCTCTCTGTAGCCCATAGTAGGGGTACAACCGCATAACCTCACATCGGCAAATGCGGGCCCCATGCCACCGAACGGGCTGGTTTTAGCACCACACTGGTCAGCTCTCTCATAGGTAACGACCGTACGGTTAGATGCGGGGGTAAATCACCCCCTGACGTGGCCTTTCCCACACCTTCCAGGCAAGTTCTTGGTGCCTGTCCGCGCCGCGCTCTATTGTTATGCGCAGTATCCTCGTCTCGCTTTTTAGCAAGGAGCCTCCCCGCGTGTCCGACACCGCCGCTACCGCTAGCCCTGCCACTCCCCCAACGCACCCCGTTGATGTTGTCCCGCCAGCGCCCAAGTTAGCTGCGCTCGGTCTGCAGCACGTCCTCGCTTTCTACGCTGGCGCGGTCATCGTCCCGCTGCTTATCGCGGGGTCGCTGGGGCTGGATGAGGCCACCACGATCCACCTCATCAACGCTGACTTGTTGACCTGTGGTCTGGCGACGTTGATCCAGGCGGTGGGCGTCGGCAAGCACATCGGCGTCCGGCTGCCCATCATCCAGGGCGTAACCACCACGGCGGTCAGCCCCATCATTGCCATCGGCATGAGCGCTGGTGACCAGCCACTGCCCACGATCTATGGTGCGATTATTGCTGCCGGTATCTTTACCTTCTTCGCCGCGCCGGTCTTTGGACGCGTGCTCAAGTACTTCCCGCCGATTGTCACCGGCACCGTGCTTCTGGTCATGGGTACGTCGCTGCTGGCGGTCTCAGCAAATGACTTTGTCAATTACGCTGACGGGGTCCCGGCCGCGCGCGATCTGCTCTATGGTTTCGGCACGCTGGCCATCATCATTGTTGTGCAGCGTTTCTTCCGCGGCTTCCTGGGCACGCTGTCTGTGTTGCTTGGTTTGGTCATCGGTACTGGCGTGGCCTTCGTGCTGGGCGATACGTCCTTTGACGGCGTGCGTGAGGCTGATGCCATCGGCATGACGACGCCTTTCTACTTCGGTATGCCGAAGTTCGACATCATGGCGATTCTCTCCCTCATCATCGTCATGATTATCACCATGGTGGAAACCACCGGCGATGTCTTCGCTACCGGTGAGATTGTGAAAAAGCGCATCAAGCGCGATGACGTTGTGCGCGCCATTCGCGCCGACGGTCTCTCCACCACCCTTGGTGGCGTGATGAACTCCTTCCCCTACACCTGCTTCGCGCAGAACGTCGGCCTCGTCCGTCTCACCGGTGTGAAGTCCCGCTGGGTCGCGGTGTCAGCAGCGGGCTTCATGATCATCCTGGGCCTGCTGCCCAAGGCCGCAGCGATCGTTGCGGCTATCCCCTCCCCGGTCCTCGGCGGTGCCTCCCTCGCTCTGTTCGCCAACGTTGCCTGGGCCGGCCTGCAGACCATCGCGAAGGAAGACATCGCCGACGGACGCAACGCCGCCATCGTTACCACCGCGCTGGGGCTGGCCATGCTCGTCACCTTCAAGCCGGACGTAGCGACTGCCTTCCCGGAGTGGGCGCAGATCTTCGTCTCCTCCGGAATGTCCATCGGCGCTATCACCGCAATCCTGCTCAACTTGCTCTTCTTCCACGTCGGCTCGCAGTCCGGCGATGATGTCAGCCGCCTCGACGGCGCCGGCGTCTCGCTCAAGGAGCTCAACGAGATGGACCGCGAGAGCTTCGTCAGCGCTCTGCGCCCGCTCTTCAACAACGAAATCTGGCCGCTCGAAGCCGCCTGGGAACTGCGCCCCTTCCAGGACGTCAGCCAGTTGCGCGAGGCAATCCAGGTCACGGTGCTCACCGCTCCGAGCGACCAGCGCCGTGCACTGATCCACGACTACCCGGCGATGGATGAGCTGCTGCTGGCCGATTCCGACACGGCCGCCACCATCTCCGCCGACCGCGGTTCCTTGGCCTTGGACGACCTCGATGACGTGCAAACGCAGCAGCTTATCGACGTCTCACAGGCCTACCGCGAGCGCTTCGACATGCCGTTCGTGGCATACCTGGACACCAACGACTCGGCCGACCGGGTTATCGATGCGGGCGTGCGCCGCTTGTCCAACTCGGATGAGCTGGAGCAGCGCGTGGTCTTGAGCGAAATCATCGAGATTGCCAATGACCGCTTCGATATCCTCCTTGCGGACGCTAACCCGGTACGGGCTTATTGGGACCGCAAGTTCACGGAGGTGGAATGAACATAGTTCATTCCACGTACGGGGGACACTCGACGTAGAAAAAGGATCATTCCACGCAAAAGGGCACTCGACGTGAGGTCTAGCTGAACTCCATGGTCACCTGGGCGTCAGGGTCTACTCCGTGAATGATGCCCTCATAGAAATTGCGAGCTTGATCCTGCAGGAGCTCGCGGTTGTCGTCGATGTCCTCGCGCTTCTTATCGGCGCTGAGGACATCCGACACTGTAGATGCGGCGTCGATCGGCTGGGTGGTCCAGCTGAGCACGCCGTTGTTTTCCACGGCGGTCTTGAACTCCTCATCGGAATGCCCAATGAAGATGAAGTCCGGGATGTGGACAGTGTAGGCATGCTCGCCGGTCTCAGTGACGCGAACGTCCTTGCCTTCGATACCGAGCTTGGCTTTATAGGAATACTGCACAAATTGTGTTCGGCTAGTCCACGGAACCTTCACGCCTAAGACCTGACCCACGGAAGATTTCTCCGCCAGCCCCTGGATACCCAGGCTGAGCAAGACCACCTGCTCTTCGCGCTGGACGGCCTTAACCACCTGCGTGTTGGTTGACTGCACCGGCGCGGTATAAACCTCGTGCGGCTGGCGCACGGCGTAGACACCAAGCGCAGCGCAGGCCAGCGACAACAGCACCACGAGGGCGATGAGGGTGGTGCTTAGTTTGCGAGGAGACATAAAGCCCGTCCTTTGTGTGATTCAGAAAAAGATGCCTTCTAGACTAGCCCTTCGATCTGAACCCAGCCCCACACACAATGCTTTTACCTTGCTCTGATGAGGGCCTGCTGATCCACGAAGGCGCCAAAGGCCATCAACAAGGTGTCAAGCTCCGTGCGCAAGTGGCGGTGCATAACCACCGCCCCAGAACGCCGAAGCCGTTCTTCGGCAACCCCGTTGACGTCGCCTAGCACCAGCACCACGTGGCCGGGGAGGACGCCATCGAATTCTGTGGCGTCGAGAACCACACCATCGCACGCGCGTGCTTCCTCTTCCGTACTGATCCACCGAACACGCACTCCGTGTGGTGCGTAGCGTGCCACATCCGCAGCCAAACGCTCGCTCATTAAAAGCCCGAGAGTTACTGTCATACGCATTTCAATCACCTGTCCTGAAGCCTTGTGACAAGGGCTTTTACCTTGCCTAGCCACAGAATAAAGATTGAAACGTTCACTGTATATGGTCGTTTCAGTTCTATATGATCAGGGCCATGGACAAGGAAGAACGTCAGCGCAGAATCATCTGGGCGGTTGACTCGGGGAGCAAAACGGTCAACCAACTACAAGAACTCACTGGGGCCTCCGCGATTACCATCCGCCGAGATCTCACCGAGCTGGAAGAAGCTGGGGCACTCACGCGCTTTCATGGCGGCGCTCGCCCCGCTGTGCGACGGGGTGCCCGCTATCCCCTAGAGGTTCGCCGGAAAGAAGATCCCGCCGGCAAACGTGCGATCGCTGCGGAGGCTGCCCGTCTTGTTGAACCAGGCTCCTGCGTGCTCATTGACTCAGGGACCACGCCGACAGCCGTTGCCCGCAACCTCGCCGGCATGGACATCACAGCACTAGCAATGTCTCTGTACGCGGGCGCAGCATTAGCCAAGACGCCGGGCAGCGACGTCCTAATTCCAGGCGGAACCGTCAATAGCGACGATCTTGCGGTGTACGGGGCAGAAGCGGTTGACACAGTCATGTCCATGCGCTTCGACTTAGCAATCGTGGGTGTCTGCGCGTGCACTCCGTCGGTGGGCCTTATGTCCCCGAACCTTACCGAGGCCACCATCAAACGGGCCTACTTTAAAGCGGCCCGACGTGTCATCGTTGTCACCACACCAGAGAAGTTCACCCGCATGTCGGCCCACCGAGTGGCCACCTTTGACCAGGTCGACACGGTCATCACAACAACTGACCTATCCCCGGACATAGCCCAGGACGTGGTCGATTTTGGCGCCAACCTCACGATGGTGCCGGTAGAAGACTCTTAAAGCTGGAACTGCTCAACAACTTCAGTGCGGCGCTTGTGCTCCATCCAGAAGGAAAGGAACGGAACAACACCGGCGAGCGCCGTGGTAAAGAGCTTGCCTACCGGCCACATTGCACGCGGACCGAGGACCAGGATGGATACGAGGTAGACCATGTAGGCCACGCCGTGCGCTTGGGCGATGAGCGTAGCCCACGATGGCATCTCCATGCCCACGCCGTATTGCAGGATCATGCGCGCGACGAGAATGAGAAGGAAAATACCGGTAATCGTGGCGGCAATGGAAAAGAACTTCAGCGGGCCACGGATACGCGCCTGGCGGTCAGGATGGACAGCGTTGTTCACTGGGTTGCTCATAAATTCTCCTCTTCGGTGCCGCGACGGCGGCGCTGCTTGTTCATAGCGTTGAAGGTTTCCACATCAATCTGCGGACGGGGCGGTAGGAAATCTTCGTCGATTTTAGTCTCGGTGTGCTCCTTGGCCGCGCGCACGTCCTCTGCCTCATATTGGGCTGGCTCTTCTCCCCGCTGGAGGGCTTCGTTCTCGGCATCGATTCGCTCATTCTCGTAGCGCATGGCGGTGCGGTAAGCGTAAACAACAAATATCGCGAACAGCGGCCATTGGAAGGCGTATCCCAAGTTCTGGAAGGTTCCCGAACCGGAGCGGAACCGCGTCCATTGCCAGTAAGCAAGGAACAAAAAGAGCACGACGAAGAGCACGATGAGGACGATGTGCCACCATCGAACCTTCATCCGCTTTTTCGGTGCTGGGTTGGTGCTCACTCTGAACAGCCTACCCACCACGCCCAGAAAAGTGGATTTCCGTCTATGGCCTGCCGCCCTGTAGGCTAGTGACCGTTGCGCAGAGCAAAGAGTGCTCCATAGCAGCGAAACCAGCGCCCGTGGCGGAATTGGCAGACGCGCTAGATTTAGGTTCTAGTGTCTTATGACGTGTGAGTTCAAGTCTCACCGGGCGCACATAGTCTGACCCCGCACGGTTTCCGTGTGGGGTCTTGTCGCCACAGCGCTCGGCGATCCTACATGGTTCTTTTCAGACAGTTCCCCTCATCGGGTTCTTTTGGGGGCAAAGAAACCACCTAAAGCACTACAGAAGGTTCGTTTGGGGGCAGGCGAACCATATGAGTAGAACCATGTGCGGAGAGACCAAAGCCACAGGACCATCTGCGAGGTAGCTTCTGCATTTCCCCAGGTGGTCTTCGCAGAATATGCGCAGATGGTCCTTCTAGTTTGGTCCCCCATCAACCAGGCCAGCTAGCGGATGCCGGGCTTGCGGTGATGTCTCGGCGGACGCTGGAGCTCGTGGTGATGGCGGGCGGAGGCTTAGGCTTGGCCGGCGAGGGCCGCTAGGGGTTCGCGCAGCTGCGCCAGCGCGCGGCCGCGGTGCGAGACGGCGTTCTTCTCCTCCGGGGACATCTCCGCAGCAGAGCGGGATTCACCTTCGGGCTGGAAGAGCGGATCGTAGCCAAAGCCATTCTCGCCCTGTGGGGCGGTGAGCAAGGAGCCTGGCCAGCGGCCCTCCACCACGTGTTCCTGCCCATCCGGGGTCACCAGCGCGCAGACCGACACGAAGGCAGCCGCGCGGCGCTCGGCGGGCACGTGGGACATCTGCCCCAGCAGCAGCCGGTTATTGGCTTCATCGTCACCGTGGCCGCCCGACCACCGAGCAGAGAGCACACCTGGCATGCCGTTGAGTTCTTCCACCGCGAGGCCGGAATCATCCGCGATTGTCGCCAAACCGGTGTGCTGCACCCCGGCGCGCGCCTTGATCAGTGCGTTATCAGCAAACGTGCGACCATCCTCCACCGGCTCTGGGTAGGCCTCCACCGCGGAGAGAGGGAGTAGCTCGATGCCCTCAATGCCGGCGTCGGCGAGGATCTTCTCTAGCTCCTTGAGCTTCTTGGCATTATTCGAAGCGACGAGGAGTTTTACCATCCGAGGGCCGCCTTTTGAGCGTCGATAAGCTGGGCGCAGCCGGCTTGGGCAACGTCCAACATGTCGTTGAGCTCCGCGCGGCCAAACAGCCCGTGCTCACCGGTGCCCTGAATCTCGACGAAGTCCCCGCCTTCCTGCATCACCACGTTGAGATCAACCTCCGCGCGGGAGTCCTCCTCATAGGGCAGGTCCAAGCACACGTGACCATCGATGATGCCCACGGAAACCGCAGCGATGGGATCCAGCAGCGGCTCGCCCGGGACGACGCCCTCCTCCTTGAGGTAAGCAATCGCATCAGCCAGCGCCACATACGCGCCGGTAATCGACGCCGTGCGGGTACCGCCATCTGCCTGCAGCACATCGCAATCCAGCTGGATGGTGTTCTCCCCCAGCTCGGACAGGTCCACGGCGGCGCGCAGGCTGCGGCCCACCAGGCGGGAAATCTCGTGGGTACGGCCCTTGACCTTGCCCTTCATAGACTCGCGCGGCATGCGGTCGTGGGTGGCCGCAGGCAACATCGCGTACTCAGCAGTCAGCCAGCCCTCGCCGGAGTCCTTCTTGAAGCGCGGCACCCCGAATTCCACGGAAGCCGTACACATGACTCGGGTGTTGCCGAACTCCACCAAGACCGACCCGGCCGGGTTGGTGGTGAAGTTGCGGGTAATACGAACGCTACGGAGTTGGTCGAGCGCGCGACCATCGGCACGAGTGAAATCAGTCATGCCCCCTACCTTACCGCGCGTGCTAAAAGTCGAGCTCCATCCCAGCAGCACCGACGACAATCTCACCGTCGAACTCACGGGCAGCTGCGGCATAGGTGGCGGCGGCATCGCCCCACGGCTGCAGGTGAACGAGCACCAGCTTCTTCACGCCCGCCTCGCGCGCCAAGCGGCCAGCTTCTGCCCCCGACATGTGCATGTCCGGGGCCTTATCCTCCGAGGTCTCGCCCCATGCGGCCTCACAGAGGAAAACATCCACGCCCTGGGCAGCCTCAATGAGCGCGGGCGTATAGGCCGAATCCGCGGAATAGCACAGGGTAGAGCCGGCTTTAGCGTGCTCAACCCGCAAGGCATATGTCTCTACCGGGTGAACTGTGCGGAAGGGGGTGATATAGACATCGTCGACAAGCTGGCGTTCCCGATCCACCCAGGGACTGAACGCAAAGGTATCGCTCATGTCATCCACCCCGTCCGGAGTATCCGAGGACAGCCGGCCCAGGTGGGTCTCAGTCGTCGACGGCCCGAGGCAGAAATTGCGGGAGGCTGCGGGCTCTGTGGGGTGGAAGCGGCGCCACACCATCAAAGACGGAAAGTCCAGGCAGTGATCGGCATGGAGATGAGTTAACGCCACGTGTGCATCGCACGGATCCTGGAGTTCCTGCAGGCGTGCAAGCGTACCCGGGCCCAAATCCATGATGATGGACGGAGCAGAGGGGAAAGACAAGAGATAGCCAGAGGCCGGATTACCCACAGTGGGCACCGAGCCGGAACAGCCTAGGATGGTCAGCTTCATGCGTTCAATAGTTCCACGAAACAATGGGGGATGCGGGATTTGGGTCGATTGTACATCCTCACCCGCTCTAAATCTTGGGCCCCAGGAAGCGCGCGGCAAAACGCTCGAAGGCGGCGTGGTCGCCAGTGCACTCGAAACTACGTGTGGGTGCCTGCCCCGCCGGGGCCAGCATGTCCGTGTTGGTGAGGATGCGCAACACATCCTTCGCAGTCTCCTCCGCCGAGGACACCAAGGTGACGTTATCCCCGATAGCGAGCTGGATGACGCCCGTCAGCAGCGGGTAGTGCGTGCAGCCAAGAACGAGCGTGTCGACGCCCGCCGACTGCAGCGGCGCGAGGTAGCCCTCGGCCACACCCAGGATCTGGCGCCCAGCGGTAATGCCGCGCTCGACAAAGTTCACGAAGTCCGGGCACGCGACGGCCGTGCACTCAACATTCGGGTTGACGGCGAACAAATCCTGGTAGGCCCCAGAGTTAATGGTTCCCTTCGTACCAATCACGCCGATCTTGCCGTTGCGGGTGGTGGCGATGGCGCGGCGCACGGCCGGGCGGATGACCTCCACGACCGGAATGGCATAGCGCTCGCGGGCATCGTGTAGGAAAGCGGCCGTGGCGGTGTTGCAGGCGATCACCAGCATCTTGCAGCCGCGCTCCACCAACTCGTCGGCGATGGCGGTGGACAGCTCCCTCACCTCGGCGATGGGCCGCGGGCCGTAGGGGGTATGGGCGGTATCGCCGATGTAGATGATGGATTCGTCGGGAAGCTGCTCGATGATCGTGCGAGCGACGGTCAGGCCGCCCACGCCCGAATCAAAAATCCCGATCGGAGAGGTTGCGTCAGGCATTAACGCATCGCTCCCCGAGGCGCGGGCTTGACCTTCTTAATCGGGTCATCGGAGGTGATCACCATGCCCGCGACGATGCCACCGATGGCGCCGAAGAGGTGGCCCTGCCAGCTGACTCCCTCGTAGATCGGCAGCACGCCCCAAATGAGGCCGGAGTAGGCGAACCCTAGACCAACACCAATCAGGAACTGCCCCAGCGAGCGGTTAAAGATGCCGCGCACGATGAGATAGGCCAGCCAGCCATAGACCATGCCCGAAGCACCGATATGCGAGGTCCCCGGCCCGCCCAGCAGCCACGTGCCCACGCCGGCAATGAGCACCACGATGATGGTGACCTCCCACCATGCCTTGCGGCCTGACAAGCCGATCAGGAAACAAAAGATCGCACCAGGCAACGAGTTTCCGATGAGGTGCTCGAAGTTCGCGTGGAGCAGCGGCGCGGTGAAAATCCCCCAGATGCCGTTGAAGTCCAGCGGATGAATGCCGTACTGCCCCAGCTCGCTTCCAAAGAACAGGAAGTTAATGATGTGGATGATCCACTCGACGGCGAGGAATCCCACCGTGAGAGACGCGGCTGTTTTGAGGCGGCCGGCCCGCGTGTAGTTCTTCGAATCGCCTGTATTAAGGAGGGGCTGCTGTCCCTGTCCCGCGGCAGCGGGGCGGGGTTGGAAGGGGTTAGGCTCATGCGAATGCTGCTGGCCAAAGGGTCCACTCGTCGTCATAATGCCTCCAACTCTAGCAAGCCCGCAGCGAGGAATACGCCTCCAAACCCAGCCCTGGGCTTGCACTCACCACGGCGTCAACGATGGCTGCCTCCACGGCATCGGCAGCAGCTGCGCTTAACGACGCCAACTCCGCCGGGCCGATGCCCTTCTCCGCTGAGCGGACTCCCGAGGCGGCAGCAAACAGCGTATCCCCATCCAGCGGGGAATGCGCTGGGCGCACAGCGCGAGCGATGCCATCGTGGCCCGCGAGCGCCAGGCGCTTGATCTGGGCCTTGCTTAAAGGAGCATCGGTCAACACCGCACCAATGGTGGTATTAAGCCGCGAGGATTCCGCGAATGACTCGGCCAAGCTGCGGGCCGCGGCAAACCGTTCAACGTCGACGGCTGGTGCACCCGGGGCGCCAAACAAGCGCCCGGTCTCAGCATCGATCACCTGGCCCACCGGGTTGGCCACGACGACGGCGGCGACGGAGAAGGGGGAGACGTCGACAAGCGCGGTGCCCACCCCACCCCGCACCTTGCCGGCACAGGCTCCGGTGCCCGCACCCACGCTGCCACTCGTGGCGTCGTGTCCTGCCAACGCGGCGCGTAGAGCCGCCTCGCCGTCTGCCGCCGAGGGACGCTGCGGCCCGGCGAGCAGGTCAAAGATGACCGCGCCCGGGACGATAGGAACGCGCGGGCCGGGGATCTCCTCCCCAAAGACGGGGAAGCCAATCCCTGCCTCCTCCAGCCCGCGCATGACGCCATCCGCAGCGGCCAGCCCAAAGGCCGAGCCGCCTGCCAGAAGAAACGCATGAACGCGCTCGACCGTGTTGTGTGGCTCTAAAAGATCCGTCTCGCGCGTGCCTGGGCCGCCGCCCCGCACGTCGACGCCGGCCACGGCCCCCTGCTCGCCGCAGTAAATGACGGTGACGCCGGTATCCTCACGTGTGACGTGGCCGACGGAAAAGCCCATGTCGGGAAGTGTGCGCACGGTGCTAGTCCATGAGAACGTCGAGCAGCGAATCCTGGCAGAATGCCAGCCATTCCACGAGCGTATCGCGGTCCGCCCCAGGGGTATCCTCCGGCACGTCCCCGGCGGCGATATAGAGGCGCAGATCGTTAAGCCCCGCGAGGAAAGCATGCGCCTCTTCCTCACTAATAGCTACCTCTACCCCGCCAGTCGGCCCCAGCGCGGTGTTAATGACCTGTAGGTTCTCCAGCTTGGCGCGCGCAATGTCGTTCTCATGGAGCGAGCGCATGAGGGAATTGTCTCCATCGAATTCCTCATCCCCCGGCTTCTTGAAGTCCGGAAAGAGGCGGGCCAGCGACGGGTCTTCGGGGGCTTCGGTGTGGCCGGTGGGCATGTCGAGCATGTCCGCCAGCTCATCCTTCGGCGCCGACTGCGCGCGAGCGATGATGGCCTCAGACACCGTCGCGGTGAGGTCACCCAAGACTTCGCGCTCCATCGGCTCGAAAACAGCCGTGTACTTGGCGCCGCGCATGAAGGACTTTTTCTTCTTCCAAGCCTGCATAACCTACCCTGCCTGCTGCATTGTGGCCCAGAGGCCCGCGACCTGCAGCTTCTTCACGTCGGCTTCGACTTTGTCGCGTTCACCCGAGGACACGGCTGCCTTACCTTCGGTATGGACCTGCATCATCAGCTCGTTGGCTCGCTTCTTGTCATAACCTAAAACGGTCTGGAACACGTAGGAGACGTAGCTCATCAGGTTGACTGGATCATCCCAGACAATGCACATCCACGGCAGGTTTTCGCTCGTGGCGACGTCGACGTCAATCGCCTCATCCAGCTCCGGGGTGGCCATGGGTGAACTCATCACCACGCCCGCGGACGTTTCGTTGTGCGCTTTCATGCCCTCTACACTAGCTAAAATTCTCCGCGTCGCGAGCAGTTATACTGTCAGCGACCCTTAACCTGATTATCGTTTCCAGGTGGCATCAATGAATTCTTTCTCCCTTCCCCCAGCCGTTGTTGACATTCTCACGGGACGCCAACCGGCGAAGGAGGATGTCGTCCTCCTCCTGCAACGAGTGCTGACCGTGCTCGTTCTCGGCGGCACGCTCGTGGCTGCCGTATTGAGCCTGACCAACCCGTCGAACGACGGCAGCTCGACGGATGCGGAACCCCCAATGTCGGAGGCGTGCGACTACGAGCTTCCCGACGTTTCCGTCCAACGTCAGCTCAACACCATCCAAGAGGAGCTGATAGGTGCGCTCAACACCTGGCGTAAGGAAGACGGCCAAGCCCCACTGGTGCCCTGGATCGACCGCCAAACCGCAGCCCGCGAAAAGGCAGAGTGCAACGCGGTGACCAAGACGCAGGAGCCATCGGAAGAAAATGTGCAGATGGTTCAGCACCACCTGCCCGTGGACAAGGCCAGCGCATATGAATTCGTCGAGGCCTTCCGGGCCTCCCCCGACCACGTGGCCGCCCTGCGGGATCGCCGGATGACCACCGCGGCCGTTGGCGTGGCTTATAACGACGGCGAGGTGTACGTCGTCATTCAGCTTGAGGAATAGAACAGCTGATTTTTTAGGACGCCCTGAGTAGCATCTTCGATGTGACTACTACCTCAGATAACGTCCGGGATGCCGGAAACGACCCTGCAGATCGTTCCACGGCCCTTCTTACCGATAAGTACGAGCTGACCATGCTGCAAGCGGCGCTGCGCGATGGCTCTGCGCACCGCCAGGTAGCCTGCGAAGTTTTTGCCCGCCGCCTTCCCAACGAACGGCGCTACGGCGTTGTTGCCGGCACCGAGCGCGTTCTCCGCGCTGTCCGGGACTTCCGTTTCACCGCCCAGCAACTGGCGGAGATGGACTTCCTGGATGCTCCAACACAGGAGTACCTGGCCAATTACCGTTTCTCCGGGCAGATCGATGGCTACCGGGAAGGCGAGCTGTACTTCCCCAACTCGCCACTGCTGACCGTGCGCGGCACCTTCGGTGAGTGTCTCATCCTGGAAACCGTGATCCTCTCCATCATGAATTCCGATTCCGCAGTGGCCTCCGCGGCCTCCCGTATGGTGGTTGCCGCGGACGGCCGTCCCATCATTGAGATGGGCTCGCGCCGCACGCACGAATACGCTGCGGTGACTGCTGCCCGCGCCGCCTATCTGGCAGGCTTCCAGGCCACCTCCAACTTGGAGGCCGGCTACCGCTATGACATTCCGGTCTCCGGCACCGCGGCGCACGCGTGGACGCTGGCACACGTCAACGAGGACGGCACCCCGAACGAGGAGGCCGCCTTCCGCGGGCAGATCGAAACTCTCGGCGTGGATACGACCCTGTTGGTGGATACCTATGACATCACCAAGGGCGTGGAAACCGCCGTCAAGGTGGCCGGACCCGAGCTGGGCGGCGTGCGGATCGATTCCGGCGATTTGGCCGCGGTCACCCGCCGTGTGCGCAAGCAGCTCGATGATTTGGGCAACCACAACACCAAGATCGTGGTCTCCTCC
This sequence comes from Corynebacterium sp. c25Ua_47, assembly GCF_039907205.1. Taxonomy (NCBI): domain Bacteria; kingdom Bacillati; phylum Actinomycetota; class Actinomycetes; order Mycobacteriales; family Corynebacteriaceae; genus Corynebacterium; species Corynebacterium sp. c25Ua_47. The sequence goes on from NZ_JASBOH010000010.1 coordinate 77,256, forward strand.
GACCTGGATGAGTTCGCCATCGCCGGTCTGCGCGGTGATCCCGTCGACGTCTATGGCGTGGGTACCTCGGTGGTCACCGGCTCGGGCGCCCCGACTGCTGGCATGGTCTACAAGGTCGTCGAGGTCGATGGCCATCCAGTGGCCAAGCGTTCCTCCTCGAAGAAGTCGCAGGGCGGGTCAAAGCGCGCCCTGCGCACCTACCGCTCCTCCGGGGTGGCCGTCGAGGAGCTCGTGCTCCCCTTCTCCTCCGAGAACCCAGAGACCGGGACGCTGCGCACCCGCGAGATGACGGTGCCGCTGATGCGCGACGGCGAGATCCTCGACAATCTGCCTACCCTCGAGGAATCCCGCGAGTACCTGGCCCAGGCCATCACCACCCTGCCGTGGGAGGGCCTCGCACTCACCCGCGATGAACCCGCGGTTCCCACCCGCTTTATCGGCTTCGACGCTTAGGAAGTACGCGGGGGAAGACCGACTACACTGGCACCAATGCAGGACACAACGGTTGACCTCCTTGACGCCGCAGTCTCCGCCCTCGGCGGCTCGCGGCGCCCCAGCCAGGTGCGCATGGCGACGGCCGTGACCACTGCGTTGGAGAAAGAGCGCCACCTCGCCGTGCAGGCAGGAACAGGCACAGGTAAGTCCTTGGCCTACCTTGTGCCTGCCTTCCGCCACGCACAGGAAACCGGTCACACCGTCATCGTCTCCACCGCCACGCTGGCGCTCCAACGCCAGCTGGTGGAGCGGGACCTTCCACGTCTGGCCGAGGCCCTCGAGCCGCACCTAGAAAAGAAGCCGACCTTCGCCATCATGAAGGGCCGCTCCAACTACGTCTGCCTCAACAAAGTCTCCCGCGCCGCTGAGCTTGAGGACGAGGACGCCTTGCTCGACGAAGACGCTGTTTCCCACCTCGGCCGCCACGTCCAGCGCGTCTACGATTGGGCGGAAGACACCGAGACTGGTGACCGCGAGGACTTGGAACCGGGCGTGCCAGACTTAGCGTGGCGGCAGGTATCCGTCACCTCGAACGAGTGCCTCGGTGCCACGCGCTGCCCGCACGGCGAAGACTGCTTCGCGGAGCTAGCACGACGCCGCGCGGCGGACGTCGATATCGTCGTCACCAACCACGCCCTGCTCGCCATCGACGCGGTGGCGGATATCAATATCCTGCCCGAACACGACGTCGTTATCATCGACGAGGCCCACGAGCTGGACGGCCGCATCACCTCGGTTTCTACCGCCGAGATCACCGGGCGCGCGCTCAAGATGGCGGCCAGCCGCGCCAAGTCCCTCGGCGCCAACGGCAAAGACCAGCGGCTGAGCGAGCAAGCCAACGAGCTGAGCCAACTACTCGCAGGGTTCGCACCGGGCCGCTGGACCGACCTTCCAGAGGAGGCCAAGCAGCAACTCATGGGCCTCGCGGATACCCTGGCCGATTGCCGCGAGACCATCGCCCGCACCCCCGAGGGCGAACAGGCCCAAGACCCGGAAAAATTCGCCGAGCGCCAGAACCTGGCCAACCACCTCGCCAGCCTCGTCGAGGCCATCGCCCGCATCCTCGATGTCTTCGCCACCGGTGACCCCGCAGCACACGCCGACGTGGTGTGGCTGGAGCGCGATGAGCGCACGCTGAACGACACCCTGGCCGTCGCCCCGCTCTCTATCGCCGGCATGCTGCACGAAAAGCTTTTCGGCGAGCAGACCGTCGTGCTCACCTCCGCCACTCTGGCCCTAGGCGGGCGCTTCGACGCCATGGCCGCGCAGTGGGGCCTGCCGAAAGGCACGTGGGACAGCCTCGACGTGGGCTATCCCTTTGACCCCGCGCGCAGCGGCATCCTCTACACCGCAGCACACCTGCCGCAGCCGGGCCGCGATGGGCTGAGCCCCCAAACCCTCCAAGAGATCCGCGAGCTCATCATGGCCGCGGGCGGGCGCACGCTCGGGCTCTTCTCCTCACGGCGGGCCGCGCAGCAGGCAGCCGAAGAACTCAAGCCCACTATCCCCTTCGACATCTACCTCCAGGGCGAGGATTCCATCGGTGCGCTCGTGGACAAGTTCACGAAGAACGAAAACTCCTGCCTCTTCGGCACGCTCACGCTCTGGCAGGGCGTCGATGTGCCCGGCCCCTCCTGTTCCCTGGTCCTCATCGATCGCATCCCCTTCCCCCGCCCGGATAACCCACTCATGCAAGCCCGAACCGAGGCTGCAAAGGCGGCAGGGCGCAATGGATTCATGGAGGTTTCCGCGACACACGCGGCGCTGCTCATGGCCCAAGGCGCGGGCCGCCTGCTGCGCTCCACTGCGGACCGCGGAGTCGTCGCCGTGCTCGATAGCCGCCTAGAGACCAAGCGTTACGGCTCTTACCTGCGGGCCTCCATGCCGCAGATGTGGCCGACGAGCGACCCGCAGGTCGTGCGCGGGGCGCTCAAGCGCCTGGTCGAGGCCCGCTAGGGGCGAGGCAGCGCGCACACCGTGGCTGAGTCCGGGGCGACCTCAGTGAAACCTGCGTCATGCACCACCACCGCATCGGGGCGCGCGCACGCCGCGGCAAAATCCGCTGGGGCAATCTCGCGCACGGACAGCGCGAAATCCTGCGCCGCCCAACCTTCTACTTCCTTAACGCTCATCGCCGCGGCCAGGAGCATCGAGCCGTGTCCCACCTGCGCGGCGGCCTTTCCGGCGCTCATGGTGAGGGAGGCGTCGATGTAGATCACGGGGGCGTCGGCAAGCGCGGAGCCCGGGGCATCCTGGGGGAGATCGGTATGGCCGATCTGCAGCTTGGCGACGAGCGGATGCACGTCCTGTACCGCCGAAGGAACGAACACTCGCGCGCGGTCAGCAACCGTGACCCCAGGCAGAGCCTGGACATCGCGCCAGGCCTTGTTGCGGGCGCGGCGCGCCACCTTGCGGATGCGGTGCCCATACCACTGCCCCAAGGCCTCGGCGAAGGCCCCATCTTGCCCGGCCCGATCGTCGAGGCAGAGCTTGACGACGCCCCTCGCCGCCGCTTCCAGCACCTCCGTGCGCGCCGGCGGGTCCTGCTTGGGCAGGTTGAGCGCTATCTGCATCGCCTGGATGGTCTCGGGCTTGTCGGGATCCTCGGGATCATCGCGCCAGTTGCGCTCACTGCACGCATCCACGAGGCGCCGATGGGCCTCGCGGAGGTTATTCACTAGCGACTTCCTCCATGGGGATGCCGAGAATCTGCAGGATTTCGTCCATGTAGGGGTGGTTAACAGAGGTATCTGCCACCTCGCGCAGGGCGGGCTTGGCGTTGAAGGCAATGCCCAGGCCGGCAGCGGAAATCATGTCGATATCGTTGGCACCATCGCCCACGGCAACGGTCTGCCGCATGCTCAGGCCCGAATCCGCAGCGAACTCTCGCAGGAACATCTCCTTGGCCTTGCGGTCCACCACGTCCCCGATGACCCGGCCGGTGAGCTTGCCGTCCTCGATTTCCAGGGTGTTGGCGCGCACGTAGTCAAGGTCGAGCTCCTTAGCTAGATCCTCGAGGACCTGGATGAATCCTCCCGACACCACCGCAACCCGGTAGCCCATGCGCTTGAGCGTGCGGATGGTGGTGCGCACGCCGGGCGTGAGGCGGATATCGGCGGCGGTTTCCTTGATGACGGATTCCGGCAGACCTGCCAAGGTGGCCACGCGCTCGCGGAGGGATTCTTCAAAGTCCAGCTCACCGCGCATTGCACGTTCCGTGACGGCGGCGACCTCCGCTTCCTTGCCCGCGTGGGCGGCCAGCATCTCGATGACCTCGCCTGTAATGAGGGTGGAGTCGCAGTCAAAGCAGATGAGGCGCTTCGAGCGGCGCTGCAATCCGGAGCGCTCGATGGCGATGTCCACGCCCTGCTCGGTAGCCAGGCGTGCCAACATGGCGCGAACAGGGTCAGAGGAGCCATCGATCGTGATGTAGAGCTCCAGGCCGTTGAGCGGGTACGTGGACAGGCCGCGGATGCGGTCGATGTTGACATCGAGGTTGGCCAGCTCCTTGGCGATGGCCGACATGTGGCTCGCGTTGACCTGACGGCCCAGCACCACGACGACGTGTGTCGAGCGCGGGCGTGAGGTGGCTTCCTCCTCCCGAGGTTCCACGGAGATGGACTGCGCATAGATGCTCAACGTGTTGCGCAGCCCCTGCTCCATGGCCTCCAGACGCGAGGCGCTGACACGGATGTACGCGGAGAGGGAGATGCGGCCGGAGAAGATGGCCTGTTCGGCGTCGACAAGCTCTACGTTATGGGAACTAAGAACGCGGAAGAAGGCGGCAGACACGCCTGGTTTGTCAGGACCTGAGGCGGTGACAACGGCGAAAACTTGTTCACTTTGATTATCCACGGGGCTCATTATCTCACATTGGTCAGCACTGCCTGACCTACGGCAAACGCCGCCTCCCCATCGCGGTGATGGGGAGGCGGCGTTTTCAGGAGTACTCAGCTAGTGAGTGCTTAGTGCCCGACGTGTGCTTCCTCGCGCATGCGCTTGACCATGTGCGGGTAGTGCAGCTCGAAGGCTGGACGCTCGGAACGGATGCGCGGCAGGGATACGAAGTTGTGGCGCGGCGGCGGGCAGGAGGTAGCCCACTCGAGGGAGTTGCCGTAGCCCCACGGATCGTCCACAGTGACGATCTCGCCGTAGCGCCAGGACTTGAAGACGTTCCATACCAGCGGGATAACCGATGCGCCGAGAACGAAGGAGAAGATGGTGGAAATCTGGTTGAAGACCGTGAAGCCATCAGACTCCAGGTAGTCGGCGTAACGACGCGGCATACCCATGTTGCCCACCCAGTGCTGGATAAGGAAGGTGCCATGGAAGCCGATGAAGGTCAGCCAGAAGTGAATCTTGCCCAGGCGCTCATCGAGCATGCGTCCGGTCATCTTCGGGAACCAGAAGTACAGGCCAGCGAAGGCAGAGAACACCACGGTACCGAACAGGGTGTAGTGGAAGTGAGCAATCAGGAAGTAGGACTCAGCAAGGTGGAAGTCCAGTGCCGGGGAGGCCAGCATAATACCGGTCATACCGCCGAAGAGGAAGGTTGCCAGGAAGCCCATGACGAAGATCATCGGGGTATCCCAGGTGATGTGGCCCTTCCACATGGTGCCGACCCAGTTGAAGAACTTCACGCCGGTCGGAACCGCAATCAGGAAGGTCATGAAGGAGAAGAACGGCAGCAGAATAGCACCGGTCACGAACATGTGGTGAGCCCACACGGCCATGGACAGCGCTCCGATGGCCAGCAGAGCAAAGACCAGGCCAATGTAGCCGAAGACCGGCTTGCGGGCGAAGACCGGCACAACCTCAGAGATAATGCCGAAGAACGGCAGTGCGAGGACGTAGACCTCTGGGTGGCCGAAGAACCAGAAGAGGTGCTGCCACAGGATGGCGCCGCCGTTGGCGGAGTCATAGATGTGGCCGCCCAGCTTGCGGTCATACAGAACGCCCAGCGCTGCGGCGGTCAGCAGCGGGAAGATCATCAGTACGATGACGGACGCGGTGAAGACAGCCCACGTGAAGACCGGCAGACGGAACATGGTCATGCCCGGTGCACGCAGGGTGAGGACCGTGGTGATCATGTTGATGGCGGAAGCAATGGTACCGACACCGGTAGCACCCACACCGACGATCCACATGTCAGCACCGATGCCCGGGGTGTGAACCGAGTCAGCCAGCGGCATGTACATGGTCCAGCCGAAGTCAGCAGCGCCGCCCGGGGTCAAGAAACCCGCGAGCATCACGATTCCGCCGGTCAGGGTAATCCAGAAACCGAAAGCGTTCAGACGTGGGAAGGCCACATCCGGCGCACCAATCTGCAGGGGCAAAACATAGTTACCGAATGCCCACACCACTGGTGTTGCAAACAGCAGCAGCATGACGGTGCCGTGCATGGTGAAGAGCTGGTTGAACTGCTCGTTGGACAGGAACTGCAATCCTGGGGTGAAAAGCTCAGCGCGAAGCAGCAGAGCCATGAAGCCACCGAGGAAGAAGAAGCTGAAGGACATGATCATGTACATGATGCCCAGCTGCTTGTGGTCGGTGGTGGTTAGCATCATCCAAGCCTTGGAACCGGTCTTTGCGTTACCAGTCGGCTCTGGACGTGTAGGCGCGACGTAATCGTCGAGCCGTGGCGCCACAGCGGTCATAAAATCCTCCTGAAGAACAAGCGCTTAACCACATCGGCATCACGCGTTTTCTCGCGCCACACGCTCAGTAGTCAAACACCTAGGTTTACTCGCATTATATTAGGCCACCTCAGGGCCTAATTTCCAGCGCTCTGTTATTTTCCGCCAACCTTGCTAACCCCGTTTGGTGCAGATAACGCCATGTACGGGGCCAACTGCCTACACCACGCCCTAGCACACGGTGATCTAGAACACATGAACGCGGGGGTGCCGTCCCCCAAAACCCGAAAACGCACCCCCTGAAAGAATCAACCTTTCGGATGATCCCTGCCAGGAGGTGCGGTACGGCGACAGGTAAATGCGAGGAACTAGCTAGAAGTCCCAGTCGTCATCGGTCGTTTCCTCTGCCTTACCAATCACATAGGAGGAGCCGGAGCCGGAGAAGAAGTCGTGGTTCTCGTCCGCGTTCGGGGACAGCGAGGACAGGATAGCCGGAGACACGCGGGTCTCATCCGCTGGGAACAGCCCCTCGAAGCCGAGGTTATTCAGAGCCTTGTTGGCGTTGTAGCGAAGGAAGCGCTTCACATCTTCGGTCCAGCCCAGCTCGTCATACAGATCCTCGGTGTAGTCGATCTCGTTCTCGTAGAGGTCGTAGAGCAGGTCGAAGGCATAGCCCTTCATTTCCTCCTGCTCCGGCCCCGACAGCTTCTTGTACCCCTGCTGGAACTTGTAGCCGATGTAATAGCCGTGAACGGCCTCATCGCGGATGATGAGGCGAATGATATCCGCGGTGTTCGTCAGCTTCGCGCGCGAAGAGAAGTGCATCGGCAGGAAGAAACCGGAGTAGAAGAGGAAGGACTCCAGCAGCGTGGAGGCGACCTTCTTCTTTAGCGGATTGTCACCCTGGTAATAGGACATAACAATCTTGGCCTTGCGCTGCAGGTTCTCATTTTCCTCAGACCAGCGGAAAGCATCGTTGATCATCGGGGTCGACGCTAGCGTCATGAAGATATTGGAGTAGGACTTCGCGTGCACCGACTCCATGAAGGCGATGTTGGTGTAGACGGCCTCTTCGTGGGGTGTGACGGCGTCGGGAAGCAGCGATACCGCACCCACGGTGCCCTGGATAGTGTCAAGCAATGTCAGGCCAGCGAAGACGCGCATGGTGGTCTCCTGTTCCTTCTCCGTGAGCGTCTTCCAGCTCTGGATGTCGTTGGACACCGGGACCTTCTCGGGGAGCCAGAAGTTGCCGGTTAGACGATCCCACACCTCAAGATCCTTCTCATCTGGAATGGTGTTCCAGTTGATTGCCTTCACCGGAGCCTCGTGGCTGGCTATGTAATCGTCGTACTCGTGAGACACGCACGTCACCTCGTCTTACTAGTAATTTGTGAGTCTGGTGCCATCGTACCCGGTAAAACTAGGGGCCAAAATTCCTGCATGTTTTATACTTAAGCCCTACTCCCACGACCCCGAGTTTCGATGGAATGACTGAACCCTCCGCTCCCCTACTCAGCACCGTTTTGGAGGCGTTGGGCACTGATATCGTCAGTGGCGCCCTCCCCGCCGGTGAACGTTTTACGCTCAACGACCTCTGCGAACGCTTCGGCATTTCCCGAACCGTGGCGCGCGAAGCCATGCGCGCACTGGAGCAACTGGGAATGGTCTCGTCCTCGCGCCGCGTCGGCATTACGGTGCTCCCCATCAGCGAATGGGCGGTCTACGATCCCGCCATCATTTCGTGGCGCCTGGGCTCGGAGAAAGCGCGCGATAGCCAGCGCACCTCCCTTAATGATCTGCGCCTTGCCATCGAGCCTGTCGCTGCGGGCTTAGCCGCACAGCACGCTTCCCCTGAAGATAAGGAAGAGATTCTGGGGCTGGCCCAGCGCCTCCAGGTCACGCCCACGCGGCGCGTCGGCGAGCACCTCGCCACAGATCTGCGCTTCCACGCCATGGTCCTCCACGCCTCAGGCAATGAGATGTTCTCAGCGCTGAGCCCCTACCTGCTGTCCATGGTGCGTGGGCGTTCGCTCTATGGTTCCCGCAAGCGAAACCCGACGGCCGGTACCGCCCAGCTTCACCTCGATTTGGCAGAAGCCATCAACCGAGGCGACTCACCTGAGGCAGAAAAAATCGCACGCGCCATCTTGCTTGAGGCGCGTGCGAATAAGGGTTAGAGCATGCAGGAAACGCAGCCCTCAATCTCAGTTCCCTCCAGAGCCATCTGGCGCAGGCGGATGTAGTAGAGGGTCTTAATGCCCTTGCGCCAAGCGTAAATCTGGGCGCGGTTGATATCGCGGGTAGTAGCGGTGTCCTTGAAGAACAGCGTCAGCGACAGACCTTGGTCAACATACTTCGTGGCCTCGGCGTAGGTATCGATGATCTTCTCGTAGCCGATCTCGTAGGAGTCCTTGAAGTACTCCAGATTGTCGTTGTCCATGTGCGGCGCTGGGTAGTAGACGCGGCCGATCTTGCCTTCCTTACGAATCTCAATCTTGGACGCGATCGGGTGAATCGAGGAGGTCGAGTTATTGATGTAGGAGATCGAGCCGGTCGGCGGCACCGCCTGCAGGTTGCGGTTGTAAATGCCATGCTTGGCGACGTCCGCCTTCAGCTCCGCCCACTCCTCTACCGACGGGGTGTGGATGGACGACTTAGCGAAGAGTTCCTTGACCTTCTCCGTGCGGGGAGCAAAGTCGGCCGGATCGTAGCGGTCGAAGAATTCGCCGCTCGCGTATTCAGATTCCGGGAACTCCGTGAAGTATTCGCCGCGTTCACGCGCCAGCTTGTTAGATGCGCGCAGCGCGGCATACATGATGGCCGCAAAGTAGGCGTTGGTGAAATCGAGGCCTTCCTCCGAGCCGTACTCGATGTGCTCGCGACCGAGATAACCGTGCAGGTTCATCTGCCCCAGGCCAATGGCGTGGGAATCATCGTTGCCCTTGCGCACGGAAGGCACGGAGTTGATGGAGGTCTTGTCTGCCACAGCGGTCAATCCGCGGATGGCCGTTTCCACCGTGAGGGCGAAATCCGGAGAATCCATGGTCGCGGCAATGTTGAGGGAGCCAAGGTTGCAGGAAATGTCACTGCCCAAGGTCTTGTAGGTGAGGTCCTCATTGAGCTCCGACGGGGAGTTTACCTGCAGAATCTCCGAGCAGAGGTTCGACATGTTGATGCGCCCGGTCTTGACCGGGTTGGCACGGTTCACGGTGTCCTCGAACATGATGTACGGGTATCCGGACTCGAACTGCAGCTCCGCGACGGTCTGGAAGAAGTGGCGAGCGTTGATCTTCTTCTTGCGAATACGCGGATCCTCGACCATCTCTTCGTAGTGCTCGGTGACGGAAATATCGCCGAAGGCCTTACCGTAGACGCGCTCAACATCGTACGGGCTGAACAGGTACATGTCGTCGTTGTTCTTCGCCAGCTCGAACGTAATATCCGGGATCACGATGCCGAGCGAGAGAGTCTTGATACGGATCTTCTCATCCGCGTTCTCGCGCTTGGTGTCGAGGAAGTTCATGATGTCCGGGTGATGCGCGTTGAGGTAGACCGCACCAGCACCCTGACGAGCACCCAGCTGGTTGGCGTAGGAGAAGGAGTCCTCGAGCAGCTTCATTACGGGGATGACGCCGGAAGACTGGTTCTCGATGTGCTTGATGGGTGCGCCCGACTCGCGGATATTAGACAGCAACAGAGCGACGCCGCCGCCGCGCTTGGACAGCTGCAGAGCAGAGTTAATGGAGCGACCAATCGACTCCATGTTGTCCTCAATACGCAGCAGGAAGCAGGAAACCAGCTCGCCGCGCTGCGCCTTGCCGGCGTTGAGGAACGTCGGGGTGGCCGGCTGGAAGCGGCCGGTCATAATCTCATCGACGAGGCGCTCCGCCAGCTTCGTGTCGCCGTCAGCCAGGAACAAGGCAGTCATGGATACACGGTCCTCGAAGCGCTCGAGGTAGCGGCGGCCGTCGAAAGTCTTCAGCGTGTAGGAGGTGTAGTACTTGTAGGCACCCAGGAAGGTCTTAAAGCGGAACTTAAAAGCGTAGGCGCGCTTAAACAGGGACTTGATGAACTCAAAGTCATACTGCTCGATCAGTTCCGGCTCGTAGTACTTGTTTTCTACCAGGTAGCGCATCTTTTCTTCCAAGTCATGGAAGTAGACGGTGTTCTGGTTGACGTGCTGGAGGAAGAACTGGTTCGCGGCCTCGCGGTCCTTGTCGAACTGAATCTTGCCGTTTTCGTCATACAGGTTCAGCAGGGCGTTGAGCGCATGGTAGTCCAGCTGCTCTTCCGGCTTCACAGGTTCAGCGACGGTCTTACCCAGTTGCGTGGTCACGACTTTCACGGGCCTTTCTTTGCTATGGCGAAATGGAGAGATGGGTTGGTAGGAATTAAGGCCTTAGGCGGCTAAACCTAAAGCGGCCGCGTTGGCCAAGAGGCCTTCACGGCAAATTGTGACATCTTCCTCGGTTCCGAGAAGTTCGAAGCGGTACACATAAGGAACCTTACACTTGGCGGCGATGACGTCGCCGGCCTTGCCAAAGTCACTGCCGAAGTTGCTGTTACCTCCGGCCACGACGGCACGAATGAAACTGCGGTTGTGTTCGTCATTCAGGAAACGAATGACTTGCTTGGGGACAGGCCGCGTGTTCCGCCCGCTCATCGATGCCCCTCCCCCATACGTCGGACAAATCAAGACGTAGGGTTCATTCACGGTGAGGGGCTCATCACTGAGGCGCAGCGGGATGCGGACGCTGGGAAGGCCGAGCTTCTCGACGAAGCGGTGGGTGTTTTCCGTAGCGGAAGAGAAATACACGACCAACATGGTTTTGCCCTAGGCGCTCGCCGCCATCGCAGAGAGTGCCTTGATGCGGTCAGGACGGAAGCCGGACCAGTGCTCACCGTGCGCCTCAACGACCGGTGCTTGGACGTAACCCAGAGCCATCACGTAGTCGCGGGCATCATCATCCAGGGAGATATCCACCGTCTCATATTTGAGGCCAGCACGGTCGAGGGCCTTCTTGGTGGCGTTGCACTGGACACAAGCTGGCTTGGTGTAGAGGGTGATGCTCATGTGACGTTCCTTTAGCTTCCTTCGGCACTACACGCGGAGTGACTGTTGAATTCGATACGAGCAGAGCGTTCAGCGGCTCTGCATGCGAGCTCTGAGCGGTGATGTAGGGCCGCCGCCCGAGCAACATCAACGACACTATACTTTGTGCCCGCACCCCGCAACTAACACAATATGTAGTAGTTACATGGCTGGTATTCCCAGGATGTAACTCGGCCCGACCCCACATGTTGACACCCCGCCACAACCCCCACCGCCACGGCGGTAACTACACGGGTGATATTCCCTGCACGTTTACCAAACGTTCACTCAGTTTGTGACAAAGTCCACAAAAGGGAGCAGATCACCCGCGACACCCTCCCCCGGCCGTGAAGGGAGGCATAAAAAAATCCGCCGCCCCCACAACGCGGGGACGGCGGACCAAGGACACTTGTTTCTTAGCCCTGGCGAGCCTTGAAGCGCGGATCCTTCTTGTTGATCACGAAGACCTTACCGTGGCGGCGAATAACCTGGGCGCCCGGCTTCTTCTTCAGCGACCGAAGCGACTTGCGAACCTTCATCGGGCGCTCCTTTCGTTATGCGCAATCTTGATGCGATTGATTAGTTCAAAGCACAGCTGGGCAAACACCCAGCAATGACACGAGGAAAAATATTACCCCACGAGCGCCTCATTACCAAAACACTCACGTCATCGAGAAGTAGCCACGCCAACTTTTCCTCGAACCAACCTCGCAGACCCTCGGACCACCGCCGCGCGTGATGGCTACCATGGTCGCTATGACACAAGCATCCAGGGAGCTTCAGGAAGAGATCATCGCTGCGCTAGGGGCGAAACCCTCCATTGATCCGGCAGAGGAGGTTGAACGCCGCGTCGACTTTCTCGCCACGTATCTACGCAACACCGGCGCTCAGGGCTTTGTCCTCGGCATTTCCGGTGGTCAGGATTCTACCCTTGCCGGTCGCTTGGCCCAGCTGGCCGTCGAGCGTGTCGATGGCGCTCACTTTTGGGCCGTACGTCTTCCTCATGGCACGCAAGCGGACGAGGACGATGCGCAAGTAGCGCTCGATTTCATCCAGCCCGATTACCGGCTCACCATCAACATCGCGGACGCCACAGCGGCTCTCGACGGCGCCGTTGCGTCCGCACTCAACACGGAGCATTTGGACGATTTCAACCGTGGAAATCTAAAGGCACGCCTGCGCATGTCCGCCCAATATGCGGTGGCTGGTGAGGTCGGCGCACTCGTTATCGGAAGCGACCATGCCGCCGAAAACGTCACGGCTTTCTTTACCAAGTGGGGCGACGGCGCCGCTGACGTCATCCCGCTCGCCGGACTCAACAAGCGTCAGGGCGCTCAACTTCTCGAGCACCTCGGGGCACCCGAGTCCACGTGGAAGAAGGTTCCTACCGCCGACTTGGAGGATGACCGCCCACAGCTATCTGATGAGGAAGCACTCGGCGTGACCTATGCCCATATCGACGACTACCTCGAGGGCAAGGCCGTGCCTGACGACGCCCGCGAGCGCATCGAAAGCCTCTGGCGCCGCGGCGCCCATAAGCGCGCCATGCCGCCAGGACCCACTAGTGCCTAACGCCTCACAAGGAAGACTATCCGCCCAACGCTTCGAGCGTGGCACGTGCGGCCCGCTCGAGCGGTACATAATACGCGGGATCATGCGTCATCGAATGAACCGCCAGCGGGTGTAGTTGATGCACCGGCACCCACTGGTGATACTCCTCCCCCACCCCATAACCACGCAGTATCTCGCCATAGTACGGCGTGCCAAATAGCTCCAGCATGGCCAAATCCGTCCACGGGTGTCCGCCGTGTGCGGCTGGGTCGATCATCACGGCCGACGAGGCAGTAAACAATACGTTTCCTGCCCACAGGTCGCCATGAATTCGCGCCGGTTTCACGTCCCACTCAACGGCTTTTATAGCCTCGCATGCTTGTCGAACTATCCCCTGTAGCTCTTGAGGCAGTCCTCCTATAAAAGGCGACACCCGCTGCTCGGCGTAGAACTCGCCCCAGGATTCGCATGGTTCGCAGCGTTGTTCCACGCGTCCAATGAAATTCGCGCCCTCCCAGCCCGCCGGCGGCGCGCCGAAAGCGGGCGCTCCTGCTTCATGGACCGTACGGAGCGCAGCACCAAAAGCGCGGGCAGCGAGGGCACTCGGTCGCGACTGCTCAACCCGCCGAGTGCTAATAGATGTGGGGGTGACTTCGGCGACGTCCACGACGACGTCGCCATGCGCCTGCGCCAGCCATCTCAACCCAGCAGCCTCGGCACCAGCTTGATCAGGACGGGACACGGTCTTGGTGAAAACATCCATGTTCCCAGCATAGGAAAAGGCCGGCTCCATAACAGAGACGGCCACTGGTGGAGCTAACGGGATTCCATCGGTTTCTAAATATTACCCCTTGCCTAGCTGGCATTATGCCTATTTAACCTGCATTTATTTTAGGTAATTTCTAACATCATTATATGACACAAAACGGCGCTAGAGTTCCCCGAAGGTTCCCCAATATGCAGAACGAAAACGAAAAGAAAAAGGCCCGAAGTATAAGCCCCATCGTTCGTGGGGGCGAATTGAGCAACGCGGAAAAAATAGGTGGCGTGCCAGTTTCAAACACCAAGGCATTTTGCACAGAGCACCGATCACCTTTAAAGAAAAGAAGGACGCCGAAAGTTGGTTGAACCGCAATAAGGCAGACATCGATAAGGCAGAGGCATCGGGGATTAAATGGATCTCCCCCGCTGAAAAAGAGAAGCTAGAGCTGACAAACAGCACAACCGTGGAACAGCTAATAGACCTTTGGCTAAACGAGAGCGACAGCATTACAAAAGAGAGCACTAGGCAATTCCATCGCCGCCGGATGACAGCCTTCTCCTTGAACTCAACGGAATACCTTCTAGGCATAGTTCAATCCTTCCTTAGCTGAGGAACTAAACCCAGGACGCTTCACACACTCGATTAAGCTGCCCTTGATCAAATAGGCGTTTCACCAGGTCTTCAAGCGTGGACTTCCGCTTGGATTGAATCGTCAATGAACTCGCGGATGCCGTGCACCTGTCCCCTTCCACTTGTATCCGACGAGTCCATGCACTGGAGAACGCTGGAATTATTCGGGGTTACGTTGCCCTGTTTGTTCCCACAAAGGTCGGCAAAGGATTTACCGCCTATGCCAGAGTTTGGCTCACCAGCCAGGACCTTGAGACTGTTGAGCGATTCATTCAAGAGAGTCAGCCACTTCCAGAAGCCGTGGAATGCCACCTCATGGCTGGTGAATGCGATGTCATGCTGCGAATAGTGGCGGCCGATCTCACCGCTTATCGTCAATTTCAGATCGACCATCTCACCCGCATCGATTGCGTCCACAACGCGAAAACTGAGGTGCACATGGAACAGGTAAAATTAACGTCAGAATTATCTGTTTGAATTTGATACTTGGTGGCTCCACGTTGGGATCATCAACGGTGCTCCAGACTCTGGGTCAGCGATGATCTTAGAATCCACACCAAATACGGTGCGCACGAGCTCTTCAGTAATAACGGTTGCAGGATCGCCGGTGGCTACAACTTCGCCGTCTTTCATGGCGATGATGTGATCGGCGTAGCGCGCTGCCTGGTTCAAGTCATGCAATACGGCGACCAGTGTGTAGTCCCGTTTCCGGTTGAGCATGCGGCAAAGTTCCAGCAACTCAATCTGGTAGCTGACGTCTAAGAATGTGGTAGGTTCATCGAGAAGCAAGATTGGCGTCTGCTGCGCCAACGCCACCGCCATCCAGACGCGTTGGCGTTGACCGCCCGAGAGTTCATCGACAAGCCTGCCTGAAAGCTCCCTAATTCCGGTTGCCTCCATGGCCTCTTTCACCGCCTGCTCATCCTCGGGCGACCAAGGCTTGAACAAACTCTGGTGCGGGTAGCGTCCTCGTGAGACCAGATCGATGACGCGAATGCCGTCCGGGGCAACCGGGCCTTGCGGCAGAAGACCCACTTCACGCGCTACTTCTTTGGTGGGCTTTTTGTGCAAAGACTGCCCGTCTAAAAGAATCTTCCCCTCTTGCGGCGCAATCAAACGGGTCAAGCTCTTGAGCAAAGTGGACTTGCCGCAGGCATTGGGGCCAACGATGACCGTGAACTGGCCATCTGGAATCTGAAGATCCACGCCTGGGCAGATAACTTTGTCGCCGTATCCAAGCTGGGCGTTTTCTACTAGAAGTCGTGTCATTTGCGTCGGCCTTCTCTCATGAGCAACCACAGGAAGTACACGCCACCGATGGATACGGTGACAATACCTACTGGGAGCGGGGATTCAGGGTCAATTCTTTGGGCAACCGTATCGGCGAGTATTAACAGGAAAGACCCCACGGCTGCGGTGGGGGCCAGCGCCAGGCCATCAACGTGTACCAGGCGACGGGCAATCTGGGGCGAGGCCAGCGCGATGAAGGAAATCGGCCCGGCGGTGGCAGTTGCCAGCGCCGTTAATCCGATGCCGGCAACAACTGCCAATAGTTGCACCCTGCGGACGTTTTGCCCCAGCGCAACCGCGAAAGGAATACCAATCTGCATCAAACGCATCGGGCGCGCCAGCAGTGCTGCCATCAGGATGAACACGGCAGAACCACAAAATGCCAGCAGCAGCGAATTCCAGGAGGTGCCGGAGAGATTTCCCGCGCCCCACAAACTCGCCATGATGGCATCTTCCACCGTGGCAGTGAGCAAAATCCACACGTTGACCGAGGCCAGCATGGCGCTGACAGCAATGCCAACGATGATAAGACGCACGCCACCAGCGAATCCGCGCTTGGAGGCAAGGAAGAACACCACCATCGCGGTAGCGATACCTCCAGTGAGAGCCCCCAACAACGTAGCGGTGGTGCCACCGCCGAGAATCAACATGACGATGAGCGCGCCAGTGTAGGAACCGGTCTGAAAACCAATCACATCCGGTGAGCCCAATGGATTCGCGGTGAGGTTTTGAAAGATAGCTCCACTCATGGCCAGTGTTGCGCCCAGCAGGATTGCCAGAAGCGTGCGCGGTGCGCGCCATTCCACCACAATCATGTTGGTGTAGGAATCACCGTTGCCGGTCAACGCCTGGAACGCTTCACCAACGGTGATGGATGCAGAACCATCAACCAAGGAGTACACCGCAATCAGCGCAGTCGCCAATAAGAGTCCACCTGTGACGACAGCTGTGCGCACCCCGATAAGCATCACCGGGCGTTCTTTGGGACCGATGCGGAAAATCTTTCGCCCGAATTCAAGCTCTTGCTTCGTATCCGGATTCGTTGTGTGAACCATCGCGCTTAAACCTCCGGAATGCGGTACTTACGCACCATGTAAATCAACAGCGGTGCGCCAACGAATGCAGTTACTACTCCCACGGGCACTTCCCCAGCAGTAATCACGCGACCTATAACATCACTCACGCCCAAAACCGCTGGGGCCAAGACGATTGAATAGGCCATAATCCACCCTTGATGTGGGCCCACGATCATGCGGGATAGATGTGGTGCCAACAGCCCAATAAATCCGATGGGCCCCGCCGCCGCAGTAGCGCCACCGGCTAGCAGTGCAATTGCTACCAATACCACCAGCCTGGTTCTTTGCGGGTGCGCGCCCATAGCAACCGATGCCGCTTCACCCAGTGAAAGCACATCCAATGCGCGAGTGCTGGCCAGCGCAATAAGCAAGCCTACCAAGATAAATGGGGTGATGGACAAGGTGGCATCGAGAGGCTGCGATGCTGTGGTGCCCGCTGACCAGCCACGCATGCGTTCCAAAACTTCTGAATTGGTCAGCAACACCGCGGATGCAAAACCGCCCAGCACCGCCCCCAATGCCACACCGGACAAGGTCATGCGCACCGGACTGCCACGCAATGGACCACTGTTGCCAATGGCGAAGACCACCGCCGAGGTCACAATCGCACCAGCAAAAGACCACCACATGTACTGGGAGATATCTGTAACCCCAAAAAAAGCCAGGCCAACAACCACCATGAGAGAAGCACCCGCATTAACGCCCAAAATCCCCGGGTCCGTCATTGGGTTTCTGGTCACAGCCTGCATCAAACCACCCGCAACCCCCAACGCACTACCGGCAACCAACACCAAGAAAGTACGTGGAACGCGAGACTGCCAGACCACCTGCGATACCGGATCCGCCGGATCCGGGTTAATCAGATAATGAAAAATATCCGACGGTGGAATGCTGCGTGAGCCCACCATCATGCTCAACACCAGCGCACCGGCACATAAGACCGCAATGATAATGAAACCAATGAGCCGGTTGGCCTGAGCAACTGGCCTTTCCACAGCCTTCGGGGCTGTGGAGGTGGTGGAACTTGCTGGCATAAAAGACTAGCTCACCTTGTCGTAGGTCTCTACCTTGTCTGCAAGATCCTGCAGCCAATCGGCATAGTTACGGCTGGTCAACGCACCCTTGGAAGACCACGTGGATACCTGGTCTGCCTGGACAGCTGGAAGGTTGTCCCACAGCTCCGCAGTAAATGGCGCCTCTGGGTCATAGTTTTCTACCAAGATGACATCAGCAGGGTAGGTCGAAGCATCTTCCCACGCCACTCGACCCCACGGGTTTCCTTCCGCTGGTGTGTCTGGGCCTGCGATGTTTGCGCCAAGTTCTTCCAGCATGTCCGCCTGCGGGAAGCCCACGCCGGTATAGAGCATTTCCTTGGTTGGGCTGGTCAGCAGGAAGTTGTAATCCTTGCCGTCTACTGCTGCGGTGAACGCTTCCTTGGCCGCTGCGAAGTCTCCATCTGCCGCCACGATGTTGTCAGCTTCTACGTCTGCGCCGAAGAACTCTGCAATCTCGCGGGTATCCGCAATCCTTTGATCAATAGAGCCTTCCGATGGCAGCGGCACGAAAGGCGCAACGCGCTGCAACTGAGCGTTGACGTCTTCATCGAACCAAGACCAACCCTTCGCGTTACCGTTGCCGATGATGGCATCCGGGCGCAGTTCAGCCAGCTTTTCCAGATCGATCTCAGCATCTTGGCCGATGGTCTCAATACCTTCGATGTCAGCATCACCCATCAACGCTGGGTTGTCACACTCAAAACCAAACAACGCATCCGGCTCAATGCCGTACTCGTGCAGAGAGCTATAGGCGTAGCAGTCCATAACGATGGTTTCTGGCTGGTTTTCGAAGTCGATGTTTAGCCCCTCAATACTGGGGTGGGACAGAGTCAGCTGCTCACCGTCGCCAGTCGCTGCATCTTCCCCCGAGGCTTCTTCCCCCGAGGTGGAGCACGCCGCAAGAACGAGGGCTGCAGCAGCACTTAAAGCCATCAATGCCGTCTTTTTCACTTGTTATTTCCTTTGCTGGGAATAGGGATCAATTAACCATGGCAAATATACACCACTTGAGTAGGGTTGCCTAACTTTCAATAGGTAGGACTATTCATTGTAAGGATTGATATACCAAAGATATAGATTCGACACTAGACGGTCAACCATTTACACCTGGCATCGCTTAGCGCAGTTCAATCCCCTTTAACATTTGGAAGAGATTTCGAAAATGGCTGAGACACCAAGCGTCAGCGTTAATCTAAAAGCGCTGGCTGAAGAACTGCTAAATAAGGCGGCTGGGACAGAAAGCGGGCGTGCAACCCACGTGTTCCGCGCAGTGCCTGGTGGTTCCCTTTTACAGGTCTTGCTTGTCCTGAAAGACGGCAAGGAATTGTCTAAGCACGAGAACCCTGGCGAGGCACTCTTGCACGTATTGAGCGGAAAAGTTCGGCTTACCGCAGACGACGATTCACTAGAGTTGAGCGCCGATGAGCATGCTGTGGTGCCTCAGTAGCGTCATGGACTGCTCTCCTTGGAAGACTCAGCAATCCTGCCGACCGTAGTGCGCAATCGCGCCTAGATAGCGTTCCAGCTTCCTAACGCTCTGGCTTCGTTGCCACGATTGCCACGGCGTTGAGGTGCTCGCTGTGCGTGTTGAAGGTTTTTCGCATCTGCAGCACCCGCTTGCGGGCATCGGAGTTATTCCGAAGGTTCTTCACAAAGCACAGCGTGCCTAAGAATCCTTCATCGGAAAGAATTCGACGCGGCTGCAGCAAAGCCATCGGCGCGGTCTCAACCTTGGCGGCTTTAAAAAGCCATTAGCCTCAAACACTGCCGTCCATTCGCCCAAGGTCAGCGGACACGCGTTCACCCTAATTGCGCGCGCAAGGCTTTGACGGATTTCATCCTTCACCCCATCTGCTAGTTCTTCAGGAACTAGCCCCAGTTCGTGAATGGCGTACCGCCCACCCGGACGTAGGATGCGCGCAGCCTCTGCAACGATTGCATTCTTAGCCTTCTCACCCTGCATGGTGAGCATCGCTTCCCAATCACAAGGTCAGCCGACTCATCGGCCAGTCCAGTTTCAGCGGCGTCGGCCTCAATTAGCTTTGCACGCAGGCCAAAGACGCGGCGCACTGCAGCCACAGCATCCGGATCACTATCCGCACCTGTATAACTCGAAGGCGTGAGCTCAAGAATCCTACCCGGCGTGCGCCCAAGACTAGGCGCTGGTTCAACTACATCAACGTTCGGAATTCCGGATAGTTCGAGCAATTCATCTGTTAGTCTGCGCCCACCGAGGCAAAGGACTCACTTTCCCAATTTGGCCAAAAGCCAGTGGCCTTGCATGGATTCATCCGCACGTGATGTGCCGATCATTTGTTCACTCATGAGGACCTGATTGCCCTCCCCAATGAATCAGTCCGGTTTTACCAGTTCGTCGACCACGTCCCCGGCACTCAACCTTGGATTTCACCTGGCTTTAAACACAGTCATAACTAGACGTCAACAAAGAATTCCCCAGACAAAAATAAAACCTTCTGACCAGTGGAAAGAGGGTATAAAGTGGAGCTAACGGGATTCGAACCCGTGACCCCCACACTGCCAGTGTGGTGCGCTACCAACTGCGCCATAGCCCCTCATACGAGGTACAACCTTCACGATTGCAACTCGTATCAATATATCCGCTCCCCATTCACTCACCAAATCGCGAGTTGGGGCGCGTTATTTTCTCAATGGCTACTTGTCTAGGACGAGGCCAACCCACTCCATGATGGACGTGTTCTCGTCTTCTGGAATGTCCTTGCCGTCCTTGATGATGCGCGGCGAGGACACGCTTCCGGTTTCGCTCTCCAGCTTTTCGTAGTTCGAGGTCACCAGTGGGTTTCCTTCACCAACCGGGGCTTCTTCAATGGCCTTCACCGTGGCATCATCTGCGCCCAGTTCCTTCGCGGCAGCAGCGAAGTCTTCCATCTCCCACTTGTTGTACACCTTGGACTGATTCTCCATGAGGTACTTACGCAGGTTCCAGTAGAGCTTGGCATCACCGGTCTTTGCTACCTGCTCCATCGCAGCTGCCGCCTTGGAGGAGTGGCCCGTGTTGGACTTGATGCTCTCCAAGCCGTTTGGGCTGCCGTCAAGGAAGTTGAGGGTGCGCACGTGCACGACGAGCTCGCCCGCATCAATCGCATCCTTCATCTGCTCGTCGGTTTCCTTCGCCAGGTCACCACAGTGCGGGCAGGAGTAGTCCTCGTACAGGTCTACTTCGGTTGCGTCCTTTGCGGCATCCGCAGACTTGAGGGTTACCGCATTGTCCGCGAGGGAAATCTCCAGGGAGACATCCTCGGCGGCGTAGTCCCCCAGCGCATCGGTCTGTGCGCCTCGCCCTTGGTAGACGATGTAGCCGATGACCACGGCAATAATAACCAGCAGAACAGCGAGGCCCCAGACGAATCCACTATTGCCTTTGGAGTTGGGGTCTTTGACTGTACTCATGAAACAACCTTGCCTTTATGACTTAAGTTCGAACAGATGAAAAGCCTACACACCGCTGTTAAGGGTGCAATGCAAACTTGGTGAAAGGACGCTTGATCGTCCACACCATTAAGACAGAATAGAAGACATCTCGCAGAAGTGTCATCATGTAATTCATCACTTGCGCGTCTTCATCAGGGCTCACGGAGAAGCAACCGCAATCAATTCCGAGTCCCCGCGCCCACGCCTGCGCGATGCCGATCATGAACAGCACCAGAACTATCTGCCCAACCCACGCCGATGGCCGCAAAAACAGCCCCATCAAAAGCAGCAGGCCACCACATATCTCCAGCGGGCCAATCAGGTAGGACAAGTAGTGCGACCACTCAGGGGTAAAGATTTCATATGCCTTGATGCTTTGCGACACCGCGAGCTGATCCGTCAGCTTCGACGCCCCCGCCTTGATCCACACATAGGCCATATAAAATCGCGCGAATGCACTAATGATGTCGAGCACGAGAGGTGCGCTGATTTTGGTTTTGTTCACGGAGTTAGCCTAACAATCTACGGGTGCAGGGCATAGCGGCGGTAGGGGCGGCGGATGGTCCAGACGGTGAGGGCGAGGAAGAAAGCGTCGCGAAGCAGCGTCAGTGCGTAGTTCATGCCCTGACTTACGTCGGCGGGGTCGTAGCCAAAACACCCGCAATCGATGACGAGCCCCCGCGTCCACGCCTGCGCGATGCCCACCATGAACAGGACCAAGACCACTGCAGCGACTGCCGACGCCTCCCTCAAGAACAGCCCCAACAACAGCAGCACCCCACCCATGAGTTCCAGGGGCCCGATGAGGTAGGCCAAGTATCCGGACCACTCCGGGGTAAAGATGCCATAGGCCTCAATGGCCTGGGTCATCTCCATCCGGGCATCCAGTTTCTGTATGCCGGCGATAATCCACACGGCGGCCATTCCCCAGCGCGCGAGCGCGCTGATGAGGTCAGGCACCGATATGGATTGTGGAGATGTCATAAACCACTAGCCTAGCCGCAGAACTAACCTCCGAGAACCTGTGACACCAGCGCCTGCGCTTCTTCTTGCACCTGCTTGAGGTGTTCTTCGCCACGGAAGCTCTCGGCGTAAATCTTGTACTTATCCTCCGTGCCGGACGGGCGCGCGGCAAACCACGCATTCTCCGTCGTCACCTTGAGGCCGCCGATCACCGCGCCGTTGCCCGGCGCCTCAGTGAGCTTGGCGACGATCTCCTCGCCCGCCAGCTCCGTCGCCGTCACCTGCTCCGGAGAGAGCTTCTTCAGGATGGCCTTCTGTTCGCGGGTAGCCGGGGCATCGGTGCGCGCATAGGCCGGCGCACCATAGTCCTCCGCCAGCTCCGCGTAGCGCTGCGACGGAGTCTTACCCGTCACTGCCAGGATCTCCGCGGCCAACAAGTCCAAGATGATGCCATCCTTGTCGGTGGACCACACGCTCCCGTCGAAGCGCAGGAAGGAAGCACCGGCGGATTCTTCGCCGCCGAAGCCGAGGGAGCCGTCGACAAGCCCCGGCACAAACCACTTGAAGCCCACCGGCACCTCCACGAGCTCACGCCCCAGGCTGGCCACGACGCGGTCGATCATGGAAGAGGACACCAAGGTCTTGCCCACACCCGCATTTCCCCACTGGGGACGGTGGCTAAACAGGTACTCGATGGCCACCGCAAGGTAGTGGTTCGGGTTCATCAGCCCAGCATCCGGCGTAACAATGCCGTGGCGGTCGGCGTCAGCATCATTACCGGTAGCCAGGTCATACTTGGACCGGTTATCCACCAACGAAGCCATGGCATCCGGGGAGGAGCAATCCATGCGGATCTTGCCATCTGTATCCAGCGTCATGAAGCGGAAGGTGCCGTCGACGTCGGGGTTCACCACGGTCATGTTCAGCTCGTAGTGCTCAGCAATTGCCGCCCAGTAGTCCACCGAGGCGCCGCCCATCGGGTCGGCGCCGATGCGCACGCCGGCGTCCTTGATGGCCGCCATGTCCACGACGTTGGCCAAATCGGACACATAGGAGTCGAGGTAATTGTGCTTCACGCAGCGTTCATCCAGCACGCCGTTGACCGGCGCGCGCTTCACACCCTCGAGCCCGGCGCGCAGGTAGTCGTTAGCCTTTGCTGCAATCCAGTCGGTGGCATCGGTATCCGCCGGACCGCCTGTCGGCGGGTTGTATTTGAATCCACCATCGCGCGGCGGGTTGTGAGACGGGGTGATAACAATGCCATCGGTGCCTGGGTTGGTCAGGATGGCGTGGGAAACAGCTGGCGTTGGGGTGTAGCGGCCGCGGTCATCCACCCGAACCTCCAGTTCATTGGCAAGGAGGACCTCGAGGGCGGAGACCATGGCGGGTTCGGACAGGGCGTGAGTATCACGGCCGATGAAGATGGCGCCCGTGGTGCCCTGCTCGGCGCGGTAGTCCACGATGGCCTGGGTGATGGCCAGGATGTGGGCCTCATTGAAGGCGGTGTCCAAGGCGGAGCCGCGGTGCCCAGAGGTGCCGAAGGAAACCTGCTGGTCAGGGTTATCGGCGTCGGGGGTGCGGGTGTAATACGCGGTGACCAACTCCGCGATATCGATGAGATCCGAAGGCTGGGCTAGTTGGCCGGCGCGCTCGTGTGCCATGGTGGTTTCCTCCTTGGGGATGTGGATGTACCTCAAGCTTGCCTGCTTCACGACGTTTTCGCATCCCAACTAGGATGGTGCCTATGCCACAGATCCTTCTTGTGGGCTGCGGGACCGCGCTCGGGGCGCTGGCCCGCTTTGGCCTTTCTTCACTTCTCGGGGGCGGCGCGCTGCCGCTGTTGCTCATCAACGTTGTTGGCAGTGCTGTGATGGGCTATGCCAAACCGCCCGCGTTTTGGGGCACGGGTTTCTTAGGCGGCTTTACCAGCTTTGCCGCGTTTGCGTATCTCACTTCAGGTTTCGGGCCGGCGCAGGCGGGGGCATATGTCCTGGCAACGGTCCTGGGCTGCACCGTGGCGTACCTGGTCGGTGACCGTCTCCAGGCTCGGAGGCGCGCATGATGCTCTCCATCTTGGCCGTGCTCGTCGGCGGTTTTGTGGGCGGTTGCGGGCGCTACCTGTTAACCCGCATCCTGCCCTCCCCCACGTGCACCTTCGCCGCCAACCTGATCGGCTCTGCGGTGGCTGGCGTGGCCTATGGCTACGCCACGCACGCGCACACCCCCGAGTTCTTCCTCCCCCTGCTCGCGGCCGGCGTGGCGGGCGGGCTATCGACATGGTCCACGTTGGCCAAGGAGCTCGGCGACATGATTAAGGCCAAGCGCTGGTGGCGCTTGGCGCGGTATCTCTTCTGGACCGTGGGCCTGGGCATCGTCCTGGCGTGGCGCGGGGCGTGGGTCGGCTCGCTCCTAGCCTAGCCAGGTTAGTCAGCGATGGCGTCCAACGGCGGAGTCTTCGCCGCGCGGTGGGCCGGCCACAGGGCGGCTAGCACACCGACGATGCCGGAGCCGACGAGCATGACGACGAGCATCATCCACGGCACCGTGGTGGAGTCGAGGCCTTCGTCCGCAAGCACGGAGATGAAGGACCAGCCCATCCCCAGCCCCATGAGAATGCCCATGAGCGCGCCGAAGAGCGCAATCTGTACCGACTCCACCGTGATCATCGTGCGAATTTGGCGGCGCTGCGTGCCCACCGCGCGCAGCATACCGATCTCCTGGCGTCGTTCAATCACTCCCAAGGTAAGGGTATTGACGATGCCCAGGATCGCGATGACCACAGCCAACGCCAGCAGCGCGTAGAGGATGGTGAGCATCTGGTCAATCATGCCGGCGGCCTCGCCTGCGTATTCCTCGCCAGTGCGCACTTGCACCACGACGAGGTCCTTGACGGACTCCTCCAGGTTGGCGCGCAGCTTTTCCTTGTCGTAGCCTTCCTCCGCGTTCACGGAGACCACCATGACGTTGAGGCTAGTCGGGTCGACGACCTCCGTTGCCGCGGAGGCGGAGACAGCTAAGCGCGGGAGCATCTGGAAGGGCTCATACGTGCCGAGGAGCTTCACCTGCGTGGTACGAGACGGATCCGGGCCCGCCAGCTCATAACTCTGGCCGACCTCCCAGCCCTGCTCTGCAGCTAGATCGGCTTCGGCGATGAAGCCCGGCTCCTCGCCCGTCTTCAGCGATCCTTCCACCAGGGTGAGGTTAAGGACGTCATCGGCGTTGCCGTCAACCACCTGGCTGATCGCCATCTCCGGGCTGTAGTTCATGGAGGCCTGACCATCGACCTGCAACGGCGCGGTACTCATCGCCACGACCTGTCCGACGCCCTCAGTATCGCTGGCGCGCTGCACGGTCTCGTTCGGCGTCGGGAAGTTTCCAGACGTCGGGCCGGACAGCAAGAAGTCCGCGCGGGCGTCCTGCTCGACGGTGTCGGCCACCGAGGCCTTCATCGTCGCACCCAACATGCCGATCGAGGTCACCAGCGCCACGCCCAGCATGAGGGCGAAGGCGGTGGCGGCCGTACGGCGCGGGTTCCGCGCCGAGTTCGTCGACGCCAACTTGCCCACCGCACCAAACGGTGCACCAATCACGCGGCCAATCGCCGGAACGATGGGCAGGGAGATGGCCGGTCCAGCCAGGAAGAAGCCGAGGATGAGGTTGAGCGCGCCAAGACCCACGAGGGAGGCACGGATGCCCGTGGAGGCGTCGATAAGCACGCCGAGGACCGCGAAGATAATGCCCGCGACAAGCAACAGTCCACCCAGCACGCTGCGCACGAGGAGCGAAGAACCGGCAGCAGACTCGGTGGTGCGCATGGCTTCCACCGGCTTTACCGCACCCGCGCGGCGCGCCGGCGCCCACGCGGACACGATGGTGACCACCGCGCCCAAGAGCAGCGGCACGACTACTGCGCTGACGCTCAGGCCCAGACCGCCGCCCATGGGCATGTCCTTAGCTTCAAAGACTGCCTTGATGATCGCGACGAGACCCATACCTGCCACCACACCCACGGCAGAGCCGACGAGCCCCACGATGAAGGCCTCCGTCACCACCGAACGCGTGATCTGGCTGCGGGAAGCACCGAGCGCACGCAGGAGCGCGAACTCCTTGGTGCGCTGGGCCACGATCATGGAGAAGGTATTCGCGATAATGAACGTGCCCACCAGCAGCGCGATGAGGCCAAAGGCGATGAGGAAGTAGTTGACGAATTTCAGGGCAGAGGAAATCTGATCCGACAGCTCATCGGCCAGCTTCTGGCCGGATTCCGCCTCGACCTCGAAGGTGTTGTTGAGGTGCTCCACGAGCACATCGGCATCGACGCCGTCGGCCGCAGCGACCTTCAGCTGGGAAGAGTCTCCATAGCGCTCAACGAAGGCCTCGTGTTCCATGAGCAACGTCAGACTGGGGCCCTGGTCCACCACAGGCTTGACGACGCCCACGACCTTCACCTCATCGCGCTGGTCCGGGTGCACGACGAGGAGGGTGTCGCCGACGTGGATGCCGAACTTCTCGGCGGCGGAGTCGTTGATGAGGACTTCGCCGGTCCCGTGGGGCTCGGAGCCGTCGACAAGCGTGGCGGGCTCACCGACGGATTGGTCCTCCGGGTAGTAGGGCTGCACGCTGGAGGTGCCGCCGCCGGTTTGAAAGGCCTCGGCATCCTTGTTGGCAACCACGACGGTCTGGCTGCTTTGCATGTTGACTGCGCGCACGTCGGGGTCGGCGGCGATGTCATCGCGCATCTTCTGGTCGAGGATTGGGCCGCCTTCCTTCTGGCTCACGGCCGCATCCACACCGGTAAATGCGGTAGACACCGCAGAGTCGAAGGTGTTCGACAGCGAGTTGGTGAACATGAAGGAACCCGAGATAAACGCGGTACCCAGCACCACCGCCAGCAGGGTCAGGGCAAGGCGCAGCTTATGCGCGAGAATATTGCGCACGGAGACCGTGCGCATGGTGTTCTTTGTGGCCATGCTCTAGCCCTCGATTTCTGCCATCACGGCGTGGATGGACTCCATGGTCGGATTCATGAGCTCATTAACCAGGCGGCCATCGGCGAGGAAGACCACGCGGTCGGCGTACGAGGCGGCCTTGGCGTCGTGCGTAACGATAACCACGGTCTGCCCATCCTTGTCCACGGCGGTGCGCAAAATGTCGAGCACCTCGGCGGAGGAGTTCGAATCCAGGTTGCCGGTGGGCTCATCACCGAAGATGATCTCCGGACGGGAAACCAGGGCGCGCGCACACGCCACGCGCTGCTGCTGGCCGCCGGAGAGCTCGGCTGGGCGGTGGGACAGGCGGTGGGACAGACCAAGACGCGTGGTGACCTCATCAAACCACGCCTTATCGACCTTGTTGCCAGCGATATCGGTAGGCAGCGTGATGTTCTCTGCCGCGGTCAACGTGGGCACCAAGTTAAAGGACTGAAAGATGAAACCCAAGCGGTCGCGGCGCAGGGCGGTAATGTCTTTATCGCTGAGCTGCGACATATCGGTGTCACCGATGAAAGCCGAGCCGGACGTCGCCGAATCGAGGCCCGCCATAGTGTGCATGAGGGTGGATTTGCCGGAGCCCGACGGGCCCATGATGGCGGTGAAGGTATTGCGCGCGAACTCAACGTCGACGTGGTCCAACGCGGTGACTGCGGTATCTCCCTGACCGTATTGTTTGAACAGGTCAACGGCGCGTGCCGCGGCAGTCGTCGTTGGGGTGGTCATGGACGTGTTCTCCTTATAGATAGGGAAAGTAACGTCACTACCCTATCTTGCCTTGGGTAAGTTATGTGACGCGTGTGGTCTAAAATATGCTCCATGCGCGCATCCCTTTCCGCTCTAGAGCATTACGACCGTTGTGCCGAAGCAGCCGCGGCTCAGGTCATGCGCCACTACTCCACTAGTTTTTCCCTGGCCACGCGGCTTCTCTCACCCAGGGTGCGCGTGGATATCCGTAACTTATACGCCATGGTGCGCACGGCCGATGAGATCGTCGACGCGGGGCTTGCTCCCCAGGACGCCGCCGTGCTTCTCGACGCCTACGAGGCCACCGTCCGCGCCGCCCCCTCCCAGCGTTTTCACGCCGACCCCGTGGTGCACGCGTATGCGCTCTCCGCGCGGCGCTGCGGATTCCAGGACGAGCACATCGCAGAGTTCTTTGCTTCCATGCGCTGCGATCTGACCCAGAGCACGCACACACACGACTCCTTCGAGAATTACGTGTCCGGCTCCGCGGAAGTCATTGGGCTCTTGTGTTTGGATGCCTTCTACGCCGGTCAGGCGCGACCGGCCGGCATCGAGGAAGGCGCGCGGCGCTTGGGCGCGGCGTTTCAGAAGATCAACTTCTTGCGCGATCTGCGCGAGGACTCCGCAGACCTCGGCCGCTCGTATTTTCCAGCGCTGCCCGATCCCACCGGCTTGGACGAAGGGAAAAAGGCGGCAATCATCGCTGATATTCGCGAGGACCTGTCTGTAGCGCAGGGTGCCATCGAGTTGCTGCCGCGCGGCTCCCGCATGGGCGTGGCGGCGGCTACCGCCCTCTTTACTGAGCTCACCGACCAGCTCGAGGCAACCCCCGCCGCCGAGATCCTCACGACAAGGGTGTCGGTGTCACCAGCGCGTAAGGCCTTCCTCGTGAGCCGGGCAGCTGCATCGGCGGTGAAATAAACATGGGCAAGCGGGT
Source organism: Corynebacterium sp. c25Ua_47 (assembly GCF_039907205.1). Classification (NCBI taxonomy): domain Bacteria; kingdom Bacillati; phylum Actinomycetota; class Actinomycetes; order Mycobacteriales; family Corynebacteriaceae; genus Corynebacterium; species Corynebacterium sp. c25Ua_47. The sequence goes on from NZ_JASBOH010000010.1 coordinate 105,929, forward strand.
TGTCGTCATCGGCGCTGGCATCGCGGGGCTTGCCACCGCGGCGTTGATGCTGCGGGAGGGCTGGGACGTGGTCGTCGTCGAGAAGCAGCGTAGCGTCGGCGGGCGGGCGGGAGTCCTAGAAGTCGACGGCTTCCGTTTCGATACGGGGCCTTCGTGGTATCTCATGCCGGAGGCTTTTGATGAATTTTTCCGGGCCTGTGGGACGAGCACCGAGCGTGAGCTGGACCTCGTCCCCCTCTCGCCTGCGTATCGCGTGTACAACGAGGACGGCGCGTTCCTAGATGTGGAGAGCGGCGTGGAGGAGGTCGCGCACCTATTCGAGTCTATTGAGCCGGGCGCGGGTGAGCGCGTACGGGCGTATTTGGCGCGCTCCTCCGACGTCTACGTGGTGGCGCTGAGCAGCTTTTTGTACACCACGTTTTCGCGCCCTACTGAGCTGCTGACACGGGAGGTGCTCACGCGGCTGGGCACGCTCGCGATGCTGCTGACGCGTTCGCTGGACAGGCTGGTAGCGGCGCAGTTTCAGGACTATCGCCTGCGTCAGGTCCTGACCTATCCGGCGGTGTTTTTGTCGACCGAGCCTCAGGCCGCGCCGGCCCTGTATTCCTTGATGAGCCACACCGACCTGGTCGAAGGTGTGCGCTACCCGCAGGGGGGCTTCGCCGCGGTGGTCGCGGCGATTGCGCGCCAAGCGGAGGGTGCAACCTTCCTCATGGGTACCGCGGTGACGGCAATTGAGTGCACGGACGGGCGCACAACTGGCGTGCGGCTGGATGACGGCCGCTTCATTTCTGCAGAGGCCGTGGTGTCGGCGGCGGACCTGCGCCACACCGAAACCGCGTTACTGCCAGAGGCAGCGCGGACCTACCCGGAAAGCTACTTCGCACGGCGCGATCCGGGTTTGGGTACGGTTCTGGTGTTCCTCGGCGTCCGCGGCGAGCTGCCGCAGCTTGAGCACCACACTCTGTTGTTTAGCAAGGACTGGGAGCCCGATTTCCGCGCCGTCTACCACGGCCCGGAGGCCTCGCGCCCGCTGGGTGCTTCGGAGTCGATCTACGTGTCGAAGACGTCCGCGACGGATCCTGACGTGGCGCCGGAGGGCTGCGAGAACCTCTTTGTGCTCGTCCCTGTGCCGGCGGAAGAAGCGTTTGGCCACGGAAGTGCCTACAACGACACAGAATCTGCCCGCGTCGCCGCGATTGCTGACGCCGCTATCCACCAGCTAGGCACATGGCTTAGCATTCCGGACTTTGCCGAGCGCATCGTCGTGCGCCGAACGGTGGGGCCCTCTGATTTTGCGCAGCGCTATAACGCGTGGGCAGGTGGAGCGGTGGGGCCTGCACATACGCTGCAGCAGTCCGCGTTCTTCCGTGGGCGCAACGTCTCGCGAAAACTGAAGAACCTGTTCTACGCGGGCGGAACGACCGTGCCGGGCGTGGGAGTGCCAATGTGCCTTATTTCTGCGCACAACGTCCTCACGCGGATGCGTGAACAGCGCTAAACGTTGGGCCCGAGTGCACTCTCAATTCGCGCTGAATTCCCCCAGTGCTGACCCCCGTGACAGAACTTGGTTCTCAGTCCCCACTCCACGGCATGGAATTCACGAAAAGGCCGTGCAGCGCTGCATAGCGTAGTCTGAGGAGGTTGACGTCGAGTGGAAAGGCGAAGCGATGGCAGAAACTACTGAGCAGGCCAGCGAGACCGTAGAGTCATGGCTGAAGCAAGAAGACGCTATCGATCCTAAAAAGGCCCCTCGTCTCCAGGAGCTCTTAGCCCGCGTTCCCCGTCAAGACCTCATCGCGATTGTGGAGCGGCAAAATGCTCTCCGCGCTGCGCTAGCCCTCCGCCTGCTGCCGCGGGAAAAGTCCATCGCAGTCTTCGACGCACTCGATGCAAAGCACCAAGCGGACATCATTGATGAGCTGGGCAACGCCGATGTCTACGAGTTTTTCGACGAGTTGGACCCCGAAGACCGAGTGGCGCTCTTGGATGAGCTGCCCGCGGAGATTGCGGATCGCCTCCTCCGTTCACTGACCCAGACTCAACGCGACGTGACCGGAGTGATCCTTGGATACACGAAGGGCTCCGTCGGGCGTCGTATGTCGCCAGAGGTGCCCGACATTCACCCGGAAATGAGCATGGAAGATGCCCTGTACACGCTCCGGGATACGGCCGATGAACTGGAGACCATCTATACCGTTCCGGTGACGCGCAAGGACCGGCGTCTGGTGGGCGTCGTCAGCCTGCGCGATCTCTTCACTGCGAAGAGGGGCGTGCTCATCGAGGACATCATGAAGGAACCAGTCTATGCACGGGCAACAGCTGACGCCGAGGAGACCGTGCGGTGGTTCTTGCCCCTCGATATGCTAGCTCTGCCAATTGTGGATGATTCACACCGCCTCGTCGGTCTTCTTACGTGGGACGATGCCACGGACATCATGGAAGAGGCGGACAGTGAGGACTCGGCGCGCTCCGGTGGTACGGAGGCACTCCAACAGCCATACCTGTCGACGCCGTTGCTCAAGCTCGTTCGCTCCCGCATTCTCTGGCTGCTCGTGCTCGCTGTGTCAGCTCTGCTGACCGTGCGGGTTCTCGATTCCTTCGAGGACACCTTGGCCAAGGCAGTCGTACTGTCTCTGTTCATCCCTCTGCTCACCGGCACGGGCGGTAATACTGGAAACCAGGCAGCGACTACTGTGACCCGTGCGCTCGCGCTTGGCGACGTCCGAACGCGCGACCTCCTTTCCGTCATGTGGCGCGAGCTGCGCGTCGGAATGCTGCTCGGCGCCGTACTGGGACTAGCTGGTCTCGTCTTGGCGACGGTGATCTACGGCCTCGATATCGGTATCGTGATCGGCTCCACCCTGTTTCTTATCTGCTCAATGTCCGCGACAGTTGGTGGGCTCATGCCGATTGTGGCCAAGACGGTTGGCGCGGATCCCGCTGTCTTTTCTAACCCGTTCATTTCCACGTTTTGTGACGCGACGGGCTTAATTATCTACTTCTTCATCGCAAAGTCCGTCCTGGGTATCTAGCCCGATAGAAGCGTCGGCGCTGCATCGCACAGCCTGCCGACCTTCCTGCGGCCGTACTAGAGCCGCATCGTCCTCTTGGAAACAAGTCCTTAGCACCCTAGAGCAGCTGGGCTTCCACATGCATGACACTAGAGCTTGCTATGCGGTTACCCCCCTCTCCTCTACCGGGCTGAACACCATCGATTTCTGCATCCAACTGTCCACCACAAAGAGTGTGGCTGCAACCTCTCTTGCCGCTTTTACGGACGGCCCAGAACCGTGGCAGTACAAGATGCGCCTTGCCTTCTGCAAGCGTCCTGAAGTCATTCGCGAAGCAGTTGCCCGCCTGACGTCCGAAGAAAATGCCTGCGGCACGCGGCTTTGTGCTCAGTGTCAACAAATAGTCGCCCTGAGCAGCCACATGCAATCCTTCGCCTAACCCGCCAGCAATCCGATACCTATGTTAAGGGCAGCATGTAAGACTGAGCACTCAATGACGCTACCGGAGCGAAATCTCACCGCGCCAAGTATCCACCCACCGAGGAATTGAACCGGAAGTACGGGCCACAGATGAGCATCAAAGCTCAACAACACCAAATGGGGCAAAAGAAAAAGAGCCGCCTGAAAAGTGTTTCCAGCCCACAATCCCCAACGCCGAAGAAGTAAACCCCCGAGAAATCCGCGGAAGAAAAACTCTTCGCCTACAGCCCTTAGAATCGCGGCAACACTTACCCCTTGAACAAAAACGACGCCCGGCATGCCGAGACTATCCGTAGATACAAGACGGATACCAAGATAACCTAATCCAAGCAGCACAGGGAACAAGATGACACTTAAAGCTGCTGCCTGCAGGTTTCCCCAGCGCCAACCCACATTTGCCCGAGCTCGAGACACCCCGATTGACCCGCGTCGGACAAGGATATAGAGCACTGAAGGGGCAAGGAAGAAAAGAAACTCAACCATTTTTCTAGTCCTTTAACGCGAACCGGCGAACCAACGCGACCCTAAAATACTCGCGCTTCTCATTCTACGATTCTCTGTGAGAACGGGACTGAGCAACATTGGTGGGGTAAGTAATGCCACCCTAGCAAATTGGCTCCAGGTATCGATATAAGCAACGGCTCGGGTGGTTCGTGTGGAATCAGAAATAGACTTTCAATTGCAACACACAATGGTTGTAAAACAAA